>JBDNBC010000279.1:0-24359 GCA_039768115.1 Oceanococcaceae bacterium | reverse complement strand
AGTTCCATCTGCTGACGGTGGAGAGTGGCGGCACCCGTGACCTGCGTGTGGCGCGCTGGGTCCTGCCGGTTTTTCTGATCATTATCAGCGCCTTTGTCTGGCCGCTGGCAGCGCGGGGGTTGGCCGTTCTGGGACCGCAGGTGGATGCCGACACCTATGTTCTGCAACTGCCCATGGCCGCGGGTCAGAACGGCATGGCTGTGCTCGCGTTTATCGGTGGATTTTCCGCGGCCACCGCGATGGTGATTGTCTCCAGCGTGGCTCTGGCGATCATGGTCAGCAACGGATGGGTGATGCCGCGCCTGCTCAGCAACAGCCGCTGGGTCGATCGCCATGATCTGGGCCGCGCGGTGGTCAATGTGCGGCGGCTCGCGATCGTCGGTTTGCTGACGGCTAGCTATCTTTTCTATCACTCGCTGGCGGTCAAATCGTCGCTGGCTACCATCGGAATGGTGTCTTTCGTCGGTATCGCGCAGCTGGCGCCGGCGTTGTTTGCCGCGCTGTACTGGCGCGGCATGAACCGCAGCGGTGTGCTCTCGGGGTTGCTCGCGGGACTGGTCGCCTGGCTATATACCTTGCTGATTCCGGCGTTCTTCGCGGGTCAACCCTGGCTGACCTCGGGCCCCGGCGGCGTGGCGGGTTTGGCGCCCTATCGATTGCTGGGTGTCGAGGGACTCAATCCGGTCGTCCATGCGACCCTGTGGAGTCTGGCGCTGAATGTGCTCACCATGGTGCTGGTGTCGCGGGTAACGCGAACGCCGTTGGCCGAGCATCTGGATACCCAGCGCTTCGAGTCGCCGCTGGACCGCCCGGGTGGCCGCATCCGGGTCGCGGATCTGCGTGTGGTCATCGAACGCTTCTACGGCGCCGACCGCGCCCACAGCTGGCTGACTGAGTTTGTTGCTGACGGCAACCCGCTGGAAGAGGGCGGCTATGCATCGTCCCGCCTGGTTGCGTTCATCGAGCAGCGGCTGGCTGCTGCGATGGGAGCGTCGTCTGCGCGGTCACTGCTCGGTGCATTGCATTCCGGTTCCACTGACATTGTTCGTGAAGTGGCGCGGGCTATCGAGCAGGCTTCCGGTGTGGCGCGGTTCAATCGCGACTTGCTGCAGGCGACGCTCGACAGCCTCAGCCAGGCGGTCAGCGTGGTCGATGCCGAACAGCGGCTGGTGGCCTGGAATCACGCCTATGAGCGGCTGTTTCAGCTGCCGGCCGAACTGCTGGCCGAGGGCGAATCCATCGAGCGCATCCTGCGCTTCAATGCGGCCCGCGGCTGGCTCGGTGAGGGTGACCCCGAACAGGCCGTTCAACGCCGCCTGGCGCATTTGCGCTCCCACCGCTCCCACCGTCATGAGCGGCGCATGCCCGATGGCACCGTGCTGGAGGTGCGTGGCGAACCAATGCCGGGCGGGGGCTTTGTCACGACGTTCACTGACGTCACCGACTTCATCCGCGTGCAACGCGAACTGGAGCGCGCCAACCTGACGCTCGAACAGCGCGTCCGGCAACGGACCCAGGCGCTGGAGGATGCCAATCAGGCCCTGCAAGTGGCGCGCGGTGCGGCCGAGACCGCCAACCGCAGCAAAACGCGCTTCCTTGCCGCGGCGGGGCATGACCTGATGCAGCCGCTCAACGCGGCGCGCCTATTTGTGGCCAGCGTGGTGCAGCACCCACAGCGGGTGCCCGACGAGATTCGCCAGCCACTGGAGCATGCCGAGCAATCGCTGCACTCGATGGAAGCCTTGCTGTCCGATTTGCTCGATATCTCCCGACTGGATGCGGGCATCTGGGAGGCCCACACGCAGCCGGTGCGACTCGACGAGGTGCTGGAGATTCTGCGCCGCGAGGGACAGATGCTCGCAGCCACCAAGGGCATTCGTCTGCGCGTGCACAGCAGTCGCGCCGTGGTCGATAGCGACCCGGTACTGCTACGCCGCATTCTGCAAAACTTTCTTGGCAATGCATTGCGCTACACCGCCCGCGGTCGGGTTGTTCTTGGCGTGCGCCGGCAGGGCGACGCGGTGCGCATCGAAGTATGGGACACCGGCCCGGGCATCAATCCTGCCGATCAGGAACACATCTTCGAGGAATTTGCGCGGCTGCCCACCGCAGCGGCCAGCCCGGAGCGCGGCTTTGGACTGGGTCTGGCCATTTGTATCCGCATGGCCCGATTGCTGAATCACCGTATCCATGTGCGCTCGACGCCCGGGCGCGGGTCCTGCTTTTCGCTGGAAGTGCAGCGCAGCCGCTCTCTGGCCCGTGATCGTGCGGCGCAGGGGCCGGTGGCGCATCGCCCGGCTTCGCGTCTGCGCGGCCTGCGTGTGCTTTGTATCGACAACGAACCGCAGGTGCTTGAGGGCATGCGCGCACTGCTGGAGTCATGGGGCTGCGTGGTGAGTGCCGCGGAAGATGCCACCCAGGCCGAGCAGCAGGCCCGTCAGTTGCCACCCCAGGTCATCCTCGCGGATTACCAGCTCGATGGCGGTGTCGTCGGTGTAGACGTGGTGCTTCAGTTGCGCACGCTGGACGCCCTCGCGGACGTGCCGGCCCTGTTGCTTACCGCGGAAAACACCGCGGCCTCGCGCGCTGCGGCGGCGCAGGCGGGAATGCGGGTGTTGCTCAAGCCGGTCAAGCCGGCGGCGTTGCGGGCCCTGCTATCCCGCTTTATCAGCTGACGCGGCGTCGCTGCTGTCGTTTTCCACAGCATGCGGAAGGGGGGAGCCATCGGCCTGCAGCTGATGCGCAAGGACCGCGGCCTGGGTGCGGCTGTACAGGCCCAGTTTGCGCAAGATGGCCGTCATGTGCGCCTTGATAGTGGCCTCAGACACGTTCAGGTCGTACGCGATCTGTTTGTTCAGAGCGCCATCGGCCAGCCGCATGAATACCCGGAACTGCTGGGGCGTGAGCGTGGCCATCCGCGCCGCCAGTGCGGCGTCGGTGGTGTCTTCCTCCAGCAACTCGGGGAAGACGGTGTGGCCATCCAGCACGGTGCGAATGGCGGCTTGCATGTCATCCAGGGGCGTCGACTTGGAAAGAAATCCGGCCGCATCGAAATCCGCGGCGCGGCGGATGGTGCGCGCGTCGTCCTGCGCCGAGACGACGATGACCGGAATCTCCGGGTGCTGACTGCGCAGCCAGGCCAGCGACGAAAATCCCCGTGCACCCGGCATATGCAGGTCCAGCAGAACCAGGTCGGCATCCGGCTCGGCGGCGACCGCCGCTTCCAGTTGCTCCATTGAGGCGGCATCGATCACCCGCGCCTCCGCCAGGGTGCCCTGAACGGCCTGCTTGAGCGCCGCGCGAAACAGCGGGTGATCGTCGGCGATGATCAGGCAGGCTGACACGACTTATTCCACCAGCGCCTTGTGTTCGGTCACCAGGTTGTCGACCACGGCCGGGTCGGCCAGCGTGGAGGTGTCACCCAGCGCCGCATATTCGTTTTCGGCGATCTTGCGCAGGATGCGGCGCATGATCTTGCCCGAGCGGGTTTTTGGCAGGCCGGGCGCCCACTGGATGAGGTCGGGGCTGGCGATCGGCCCGATGTCATTGCGCACCCAGTTGCGCAGCTCCGTGCGCAGCGCGTCTGATGGCTCCTCGCCGGCATTGAGCGTCACGTAGACATAAATGCCCTGACCCTTGATGTCGTGGGGGTAGCCCACCACCGCCGCTTCCGCCACTTTCGCGTGCGCGACCAGCGAGGATTCGATTTCGGCCGTGCCGAGACGGTGACCGGAGACATTCAGCACGTCATCGACACGCCCGGTGATCCAGAAATACCCGTCCTCGTCGCGGCGCGCGCCATCGCCGGTGAAGTACATGCCCGGGTACGTGGAGAAATACGTTTGCTCGAAGCGCTCGTGGTCGCCATAGACCGTGCGCATCTGACCGGGCCAGGAGTCGAGAATGACGAGATTGCCGCTGGTGGCGCCATCGAGCAGATCGCCCTTGTCATCGACCAATGCCGGCTGAATGCCGAAGAAGGGGCGGGTCGCCGAGCCGGGTTTCAGCGCGGTGGCACCCGGCAGTGGGGTGATCAGGATGCCGCCGGTTTCGGTCTGCCACCAGGTATCGACAATCGGGCAGCGCGACTCGCCGACCACCCGGTAGTACCACTCCCAGGCTTCCGGGTTAATCGGTTCGCCCACCGAGCCGAGCAGCCGCAACGAAGTCCGTGATGTTGTTTTCACGGGGGCGTCGCCATCACGCATCAACGCGCGGATCGCCGTCGGCGCCGTGTAGAAGATGGTCACCTGGTGTTTGTCGCATACCTCCCAGAAGCGGGCGTTGCTGGGGTAGTTGGGCACGCCTTCAAACATCAGCGTCGTGGCACCGTTGGCCAGCGGGCCGTAGACGATGTAGCTGTGGCCGGTGATCCAGCCTACATCGGCGGTGCACCAGTAGATGTCGCCGTCGCGGTAGTCGAAGACCTGTTCGTGGGTGAGTGATGCATAGACCAGATATCCGCCGGTGGTGTGCAATACGCCCTTGGGTTTGCCGGTGGAACCGGAGGTATAGAGGATGAACAGCGGATCTTCGGCGTCCATGACCTCGGGTTCGCAGGTGGCCGGCTGCGCATCTACCAGCGTGGCATAGTCGATATCCCGGCCGGCGACTGCGCCGACGTCTGCGCCGGTTCGCTTGATTACCAGCACCTTGCCGCAGCAGGCCGTACCCGGAGCGTCCAGTGCCTTGTCGACATTGGCTTTTAACGGGATCGTCTTGCCGCCACGCACGCCTTCATCGGCGGTGATGATCAGCTTTGATTGCCCATCCTCGACGCGGTTGGCCAGTGCGTCCGGGGAGAAGCCGCCGAATACCACGGAGTGCACCGCGCCGATCCGCGCGCAGGCCAGCATCGCGTAGGCGGCTTCGGGAATCATCGGCATGTAGATGGTCACCACATCACCCTTGCCGATGCCCAGCGCGCGCAAACCGTTGGCCAGCCGACAGACATGATCGTGGAGCTGCTGGTAGCTGATGCGCTGGTCGTCGGCCGGGTCGTCGCCCTCCCAGATGATGGCCGTCTGGCCAGCGCGCGCCGGCAGGTGCCGGTCGATGCAATTTACGCTGACGTTGAGTTGGCCATCCTCGTACCAGCGGATGCTGACACGGCCCAGGTCATAGCAAGTGTTCTTCACCGTGGAGTAGGGGCGGATCCAGTCCACACGCTGGCCATGCTCGCGCCAGAATTCTTCCGGGTTGCGGATTGATTCCGCATACATCGCCTGGTAGCGATCCTCGTTGGTGCGTGCGTTGCGGGCCCAGGCCTCGGGCACGGGATGGACGGGATATTCGCTCATGGGTCTCACTCCAAGTCAGTCAGTATCGGTGAATGTACCGGAGGCCTGCCGCCGTGGGCATCCGACGATGGTCGGATGGCGCCGCTCAAACTCAAGTCGGTGGTTGCAGACCCATCAGCTTTCGCCAGCGTTCGCGCCGCTCGCTGGCGCCCTGCCCAACGATGTCCGCGCAGGCCTGCTGCAGTGCGTGGGAGATGTCGGCCCGCCGATGATCTTGCAAGCGGGCGAGATCGCGCCAAGCGGGTGGCAAACGGCGGATGTGCCGCAGCATGCCTCCATCCGGGTCTGGCACAACGTAGATCACCGATGCCAGACCCGCATAGAGCAGCCGCGTCGTGCACATCGGGCACGGTTCTAGCAGCACTAGCAGATGAGCCTGTCGCGGTGAACAGGGCCGTAATCGCTCGAAGGTATTCAGGACCCTCATTTCTGCATGGGCCGCGGAATCAAACCCTGCGCTGAAAACGGTGTTTTCGGCCTCGGCCATCACGCGGCCTTGATCATCGGCAATGATCGCCGCGACCGGGTAGTTGCCCGCGGCCAGGGCGGCGCGCGCCTTGTCGAGCAACTGCGCGACGAGCGCCGGGTCATGAGTGCTGTGCATAGCCGGTCCCGGGGGTTGCGACGAAACCGTTCCATCCTGACAAATTTCACGAACGCTGTTCGACCTATGGCTAATGGACGGAACCGAGTCTGCGGATGACTCTGTACATCGGCGTCAATGTCGACGCGCGGAAGGATTCAGGAGACATGCGATGAAATACTCGGCTTTGGCGCGTTCCGCCGTGGCAGCGGTCGTGGTGGTGAACGCCTCGGCGGCAAGCGCGTTTAGTTTTGACGCGGGCAATACCCAGGTCAGCGTGGGTGGCTACATCAAGCTGGAAGCAATGATGACTGACTATGACGGGGCACCAGCAGCCACCGGGCTTGAGCGTATTGGCCGGGATTTTTATGTGGGGCCCGGCAGTATTCCCCTTGATGATGGCGAGGGCCAGACGGTCTTCGACATGCATGCACGGCAAACGCGCTTCAACATGAAAACCGTGACGGACACGGGCGGTGAGATGCTCACGGGATTTCTGGAACTGGATTTCCTGGTGACGGACGGCGGTAATGAAGTGGTCAGCAATTCCTACGTGCCCCGCTTGCGTCACGCATTCCTGAGCTATGGCAACTGGCTGTTCGGCCAGACCTGGTCAACCTTCCAAAACGTCGGCGCCCTGCCGGACATGCTGGAATTCATTGGCCCGGCCGAGAGCACCATCTTCGTGCGCCAGCCGCTCATTCGCTATTCCACCGGCAATGTTCAGGTGGCGATCGAAAACCCCCAGAACACCGGGTTTGGTGGGGATACCAATGACACCCCCGACATTGCATTGCGCCTGAACATGGGTACCTTTGTCCTGGCCGGCATCATTCGCTCACTCCAGGATGAAGCCACCGACGAGCGCGCTGTTGGCGGGGGTGTGAGTTTTTCCGGCAAGGTGCCGCTGGGCCGCAACGATATTCGCTTCATGCTGTCGGCGGGCAGTGGGATCGGTCGCTATCTGGGGGTCAATGCCAATCCGGATGGCCGGATTGAGAACGGTGACATCGAAACCAACGATACCGTCGCCGGCTTCGTAGCCTACCGCCAGGTGTGGTCGGACAAAGCACGGTCCACGATGTCACTGGGGTACTTTGCTGGCGACGAGGATGCCGGTGCCGACGCCACCGAGAGCGCCCACAGTGTCATCGTCAACTACATCTACTCCCCGCAGAAGAACCTCGACGTGGGCATCGAGCTGGCCAACTTTGCTCGCGAGCTCAACGACGGTCGCGATGGCGGATTCCGTCGCGTGCACTTCAGCGCCAGGCTCGGCTTCTGAGGCGCTCGCCAAGGCGCTCGCGGGTCGGCATATTGACAGGCCACAGGATGCGCAGGAGCGCCTCATGACCATGCCCGCCAGCACGGTGCTGATTGCCGATGACGAGGACAACATGCTCGTATCGCTGGAGGTGTTGTTCACGCGGGCCGGCTTCGATGTGAGGCTGGCCCGTGATGGTCATGACGCGTTCGCGCAGGCGCAAAATTCGGTGCCGGATCTGATCCTGCTCGACGTGATGATGCCGGGGCGAGACGGCTTCAGTGTGTGTCAGGCACTGCGCGCAGACCCCCGTTTCGCCCACACGCCCATCATCATGCTGACCGCCAAAGCTCGGGAGGCGGATCGGGTCAAGGGCCTTACTCTGGGTGCCAGCGATTATCTGACCAAACCCTTTTCCACCCGCGAGTTGCTGGCCCGCGCCAATGCCTTGCTGAAGAGGACGCCCGGATGAATGGGCTCGGAACGCCCGTGCGGCGTTCGCTTGCGCTGCTGCTCATGGCGGCGGCCTGGGTGGGAGGTGGCCTGTTGTGGCAATGGCCGGCCGGTGTGGTGGTGGTGGGGCCCATGGCGGCCCTGGTGCTGCTGATCGGGGACCTCATTCGCGAGCAACGTCGGCCGCACTGGCTGGCCTCCGTGGAGCATGCGGTGGATCTCTGGAGTAGTGCCAATCCACGCTATTCCCTTGACGACCCGCGGGTGCCGGTGATGTTGCGCCGCAGCCTGGAGGCGCTGGCGGAGCATGCCGTACAACAGGGCCAGCGGGTGCAGGCCCGGGTGGAGGAGGTCACCGCACCCTACGCGCAGGACCGGGCGCTGCTCCACGGGCTGATCGATGCCCGTGAGGGAGCGGTGATTGCCGCCACGCTCGACGGGCGCATTTTGCTGTACAACGCGGCTGCGCAGCGGCTCTTTAATGATGACAACGCCCTGGCCCTGGGCCGCTCGTTGTTCGTGATCTTCCGGCGCTGGGCGGTCAGTCATTTCGTCGAGCGCATGCGCGCGAGCGGGCGGATGGTCTCCGGGGTGCTGGGCAGTCGCCGCGGCGTGCTGTACCACGCACAGGTCGCGCCACTGGGGCTGGAGTCGCATGAGGGTCTGCTGCTCGCGCTGGCGCCGCTGGGCACCTACTCGGCGAGTCGCCGTGAGCTGATGCGTCTGGTCGAACCACGACGCACGCGACTGGCGAATCTGCAGGTCGCGCTGGAAACCCTGACGGACGACGATGGTGGGCTCGAAACCCGAACACGGCGGCAACTGCTGACCGTAGCGCGAGACGAATCGGTCGAGCTCGCGCGCAGCTTTGCCGCGCTGTCGGCACATCTGGAGCGCACGAACGCATTGCCCCTAGACGACATCTCTGCCGCGGATTTGCTGGCCCTGCTGAGTGCGCGTCTGGCCTTGCCGACGCCGTCAGCAGCCCCGGAAGCAACATTCTGGGTACGCGCGGAGGCGGCCTTGCTTGCCGAGGCGTGCATCGCGGTGATGGGCTGGCTGCAAGCGCGCGAAGTGGCGTCGCACGGTCTGCGCCTGCAGCCGCAGGAGGGCTACGCCGCGCTGGAATTGCACTGGCAGGGTGGGCAGGTGGCGGCGGAGGATCTGCAGCAATGGCTGCGGCAGCCCCTGTCGCACGATCCGGAGCCGGCGCCGGGCGACGCGATCGCCCGGCCACCGGAGGCCGATGCCGCAGATGCCCAATGGACACCCGAAGATCTGGTGGAGGCGCAAGGAGGCGCGCTGTGGTGCGAGGTCCATGCCGATGGCGGGCAGATCACGATCCTGCTGGCTCAGGCGGGGGCGCCGGAGGCGCCCGCAGCACCTCGCGCCGCGCTGCCGGCCCGTCCCGAGTACTTTGATTTCGCCATGTTTTCGCGGACGCCGGACGCGTCATTGAGCGCTCAGCCGCTGGCCCGGCTGGCGCTGACGGTGTTCGATACCGAGACCACCGGCCTGAATCCGACGCAGGGTGACGAAATCATTTCCATTGGTGCGATCCGCGTGCTCAACGGACGCCTGATTGGCCAGGAAGTCTTTGAAACGCTGGTCCGTACCCATCGGCCGATTCATCCGGAGTCGCAGAGCATTCATGGCCTGCACGCCGACATGCTGCGCGATGCGCCGGGCCAGGCGGAGGCCATCAGCCGCTTTCTGCGCTTTGCCGGCGAGACCGTCCTGCTTGGTCACAACGTGGCCTTCGACATGCGCTTTCTGGATATCGCGGCAACCCAGCATGGCTTGGCGCTGCCGCAGTTGACTCTCGATACGCTGCTGCTGTCGTCGCTGGTGTACCCGGAACGCGATCAGCATCGGCTGGAGGATGTCGCGACGCGTCTGGGTGTCACCGTGCTGGGGCGACACACCTCGTTGGGTGATGCCCTGCTCACGGCCGAGGTGTTCTGCCGGCTGCTGCCCCTGCTGGAGCTCAAGGGTATCCGTACCCTGGGTGAGGCATTGGATGCCTCGCGGCACTCCTGGTACGCGCGTCTTGACTACTGAGGCCGAGCATCCGCTTGCTGCCGCTGTAGCGCGCGGCGAGGCATGGATTGCGCAGAGCCAGACGCCGGATGATCTGGTCCGCGCCTGTAGTTTGCTGCGCCGGCAGGCGGGTTCGCTGTACGAGGACGGTCTGCGCAGTGAGGTGCTGACGCGCACGGTGGCGCGGTGGAACGATGCTGTCGTAGGACGCCTGCTGGGCATGCATGCCGCCGCGTTGGCCGACCTCGACTGGTGCTGGCTGGCACTGGGGAGTGAGGGCCGCGAGGAGCAGACCGTACACACCGACCAGGACAACGCCTTGCTGTTTCGCGCAGCGAATCCCGATGCGGTCCGGCAGCGGCTGTTGCCGGTGTTGCGCCTGATCAATGAACAGCTTGATCGCTGCGGCTACACCCTGTGCCCGGGTGAGGTTATGGCCAGCAATCCGCGCTGGTGCCTGCATTTCACCGAATGGCAGCAGACCTTCGCGAACTGGGTGGATACCGGGGACCCGGCCGCACTGCTGCACGGTGCCATCTTCTTTGACTTTCGCGGCATTGCGGGCAATGGCGAGCTCGCACGCGAATTGCGTGACTGGCTGCTGGCCTACATCCGCCCCCGCCGGCTGTTTCTGAAGCAGTTGGCCGCGTTCTCCGTAGCCAACGCGCCGCCGCTGTGGCCGTGGCGGCGTCTGCGCACGCGCCGCGATGCCGACGTCCGCGTGTTCGACGTCAAGATCAATGGCGTGACCCTGTTTGTGGATGCCGCGAGGGTATTCGCTCTGGATGGGGCCGTGACTCAGACACGAACGTCGGCCCGTTTTCTGGACAGTGTCCGCTTGCCCTCCGAGCGCCGTGACCGGGAGGCCTGGGTGGCCGCGTATCGCAGTCTGCAGGACTTGCGGGTGCGCTATCAGTTTGATTGCCTGGCCCGTGCACAGCCCCCGGGCAATCGTATTCCGCTGGAGCGCATCAGCCGTTTCGATGAGCGCGTCGTCGTGGTGGCACTGCGCGAGGCTCAGCGCATGCAGGCCAGCCTGCGCTTGCGCTACCAGCTGTAGAGCCGGGCGCTGCAAGAAAACTGTTGTAAATCAGAGGCCCGAAGCGGGCGCCTACGGGCATAGACCAAAGTCGTGTTTCGCACGCCCGGAGCTGACGGCACAGTGTCATCAAGCGCATTTGGCGCGAGACACATGAGGAGACAGTCATGTCCTTATCGGAAACGGCGGCGGCCTATTGGAAGGCGAACCTCAGCCTGGTCATCAAACTGATGGTCGTGTGGTTTGTCGTGTCCTTTGGCTGCGGAATTCTTTTTGTTGATGCTCTGAACACGATATCGATTGGCGGTATCAAGCTCGGATTCTTCTTTGCTCAGCAAGGCTCGATCTACGTGTTCGTCGCGTTGATCTTCATTTACGTGCGGCAGATGAACAAGCTCGACCGCCAATTCGACGTCCACGAGGAATAAACCGATGGATACCCAAACCTGGATCTATCTGGTCGTCGGGGCCAGTTTCGCGCTGTACATCGGCATCGCCATCTGGGCGCGTGCCGGTTCTACCAAGGAGTTTTACGTGGCCGGTGGCGGAGTCTCGCCGGTGGCCAACGGCATGGCCACCGCCGCGGACTGGATGAGCGCCGCGTCGTTTATTTCGATGGCCGGCCTGATTGCGTTCTCCGGCTACAACGCCTCGGCCTACCTGATGGGATGGACGGGCGGCTATGTGCTTCTGGCACTGCTGCTGGCCCCATATCTACGCAAGTTTGGCAAGTTCACCGTGCCGCAGTTCATTGGTGACCGCTACTACTCGCAGGCGGCCCGCCTGGTCGCGGTGATCTGCCTGATTGTCGCCTCGGTGACCTATGTCATCGGCCAGATGAAGGGTGTCGGCGTGGCCTTCTCGCGCTTTCTGGAAGTCGAATTCGAGACCGGCGTGTTCATCGGCATGGCGATTGTCTTCATGTATGCCGTGTTTGGTGGCATGAAGGGGATTACCTACACCCAGATTGCCCAGTATTGCGTGCTGATTTTTGCCTATACCGTGCCGGCGATCTTCATCTCGCTGCAGCTCACGGGCAACCCGCTGCCGCAGCTGGGCCTGGGCAGCACGATGGCCGATGGCAGTGGCGTATACCTGCTCGACAAGCTCGACAAGACCTTGCTGGATCTGGGCTTTTCGAAATACACCGAGGCCTCGGGCTCGACTCTGAACACCTTTTTGTTGACGCTGTCGCTGATGATCGGCACCGCGGGCCTGCCGCACGTCATCATTCGCTTCTTCACCGTGCCCAAGGTGTCCGATGCCCGTAAATCCGCGGGCTGGGCGTTGGTGTTCATCGCCATCCTGTACACCACGGCGCCATCCGTCGCCGCCATGGCGCGGATGAACCTGATCGATACCGTGCAAACCGGTGAGATCGGTGCGCCGGACGGCAATCTGCAGCTGGCCGATGTTCCGGAGTGGATGGAGAACTGGAAAACCACCGGCCTGCTCGACTGGGAAGACAAGAACGGCGACGGCCGTATTCAGTACTACAACGACAAGAACCCCGAATTCGTGGCCAACGTTGCGGACCCGGCTGGTTGGGAAGGCAACGAGATGGTCAAGATCGATAACGACATCATCGTGCTGGCCAACCCGGAAATCGCCAAGCTGCCGAACTGGGTGATCGCCCTGGTGGCGGCAGGCGGGCTGGCGGCAGCGCTGTCGACGGCGGCCGGCCTGTTGCTGGCGATTTCGTCGGCCATATCGCATGACTTGATCAAGGGCATGATTCGGCCCGATATCAGCGACAAGGGCGAGTTGATGGCCGGCCGATTCGCGATGGCCGGGGCGATTCTGGTGGCGGGGTATCTCGGTATCAATCCGCCGGGATTCGCGGCGCAGGTGGTGGCGCTTGCGTTTGGTCTGGCGGCCAGCTCGATCTTCCCCGCGCTGATGATGGGGATTTTCTCGAAGCGAGTGAACGACATTGGCGCCATCGCCGGCATGCTGACCGGCTTGCTGTCGACATTGCTCTACATTTTTGTCTACAAGGGCTGGTTCTTCGTCGCCTCGACCGCGATGCTGCCGGACAATGCCGCGAACTGGTGGATGGGCATTTCCCCGGGTTCCTTCGGGGCCGTGGGCGCCTTGCTCAACTTCGCTGTCGCCATTGCGGTATCCCGGGTGACGGCTGCGCCGCCACAACACATTCAGGAACTGGTGGAAAGCATCCGGGTGCCGCGCGGTGCCGGGGCCGCCACCGGCCACTGAACCCTGTCTCCCCCGCTCGGTGGATCAAGCCACCGGGCCGTCCCTTCAAGCCCCGCACAGCGGGGCTTTTTATTGGCTGTGGGGCGCGTCTCGCAAGCGGTTGGTAGAGCGGCATGCAAGAAAGTCCAACCCCCGGGCGGTATATTGACAGGCTGTCTAAAAACCCGAGGTTGCGATGACTTCTCATGTTTCCGGTGCGGCGGCGGTCAAGACGCCGGCGCAAGCCGCGTCGACGGCCCGCATCACCGACGGTGCGTCCTACATCGACAGCCTGCGCGGGCGCGAGCTGACGGTCTATTTGTTCGGTGAGAAGGTGACCGACATCGTTGAGCATCCGATGATTCGCCCGTCGATCAACGCGGTGGCCAAGACCTACGACCTGGCCGTGGCCAATCCCGAACTGGCCAGCGTGGTTTCGCCGTTCACCGGTGAGCGGGTCAGCCGCTTTCTGCACGTGTGCACCAGTGCCGAGGATCTGGTCAAGCAGAACAAGATGCAGCGCCGCCTGGGCCAGCTCACCGGCACCTGCTTTCAGCGCTGCGTGGGCATGGATGCCTTCAATTCGCTGTACTCGGTGACCTTCGAAATCGACGAAGCGCGGGGCACGGATTATCACGCGCGGATGAAGGCCTTCCTGACCCTGATGCACGGCGGCAATTACGTCGTCGGCGGGGCGATGACCGACGTGAAGGGTGATCGCGGCCTGGCTCCGCACCAGCAGGCCGATCAGGATCTGTTCGTGCGCATCGTCCGCCGCGATGACAGCGGGGTGTGGATTTCGGGCGCCAAGGCGCACCAGACGGGCTGTCTGAACTCGCACTACATGATGGTCATGCCGACCATGCGCCTGGGCGACAAGGACCGCGACTTCGCCATCGTCGGTGCAGTGCCAGTGGACGCGCCCGGCATCACCTATATCTATGGTCGTCAGTCCTGCGACACGCGCAGCATGGAAGAGGGTGACATCGATGTCGGCAATGCCCGCTACGGCGGTCAGGAGGCGATGGTCATCTTTGATGAGGTGTTCATCCCCAACGACTGGATTTTCATGGACGGCGAAACCGACTATGCCGCGATGCTGGTCGAGCGCTTCACCAGCTACCACCGCCGCAGTTATGTCTGCAAGAGCGGGGTCGGCGATGTGCTGATCGGCGCCGCGGCCCAGGTCGCCGACTACAACGGCGTGGCCAAGGCCTCGCATGTGCGCGACAAGATCGTCGAAATGGCGCATCTGAACGAAACCATCTACGGCACCGGTATCGCCGCCAGCTACCAGGGCCATGCGACCAAGTCCGGGGCGTATATCTGCGACGACATGCTGGCCAACGTCTGCAAGCATCACGTGACCAAGATGCCCTACGAGATCGGGCGGCTGGCGCAGGATCTCGCCGGTGGTCTGGTCGCGACGATGCCCTCCGAGGCCGATTTGCGTTCCAGCGATGTGGGCGACCTGCTGCAGAAATACCTGAAGGGCCGGGCCGACATTCCGACCGAAGATCGCATGCGCATTCTGCGTTTGATCGAGAACCTCACGCTGGGCCGCAATGCGGTGGGCTACCTGACCGAGTCCATGCATGGCGCCGGCTCGCCGCAGGCCCAGCGCATTCAGATTGCGCGCGGCATGCAGGTGGAGTATCGCCAGCGGCTGGCGCGGACGCTGGCCGGTATCGAACCGGAGCTGGATGATGCGCAAGCGCAGCAGGTGCTGGATGAGCTGGGGGGTTACTTCGCCGAGGTGTTTCGGCTGCCGGGTGTGGCGGCGGAGTAGAAGCAGTAGGCAGCGGACACTGATGGCGGAATAAAACAAAGGCCCGGGGTTGCCGGGCCTTCGTGGTCTGGGTTGTGATGCGGGAACGAATTCCCGCGCTGAGGGATGACTACCCCCGACCGCCACCCAGCAAGCCGCCGAGAAGATCAACAACTGTTCCGACGAGTCCGCCCACCAGCGGGATGCCGGCGGTCGCGTCTTTAAGCTGTGCAAGCAGGGAGTCCAGGGCCAGCCCGCCGTTGCCCAGCGCTGTCAGTTGGCCAAGCGGTGTCGTGTTCGCGTTGCTGCCCAGTGGCCCGGTCACGGCGGACAGTGGCGAGCCGTCGACGCCTGTGGTCAGCAGTGCGAGCAAGCCGTCCAGCGGTGAACTGGCACCGTCGCCGGCCACCCCGCCCAGCAGGCCAGTTAGCGGGTTGCCAGTGGCTTCGCCGCCACCGAGTACGGGCACGTTGCCAAGGAGCTGCGCCAGCAGGCTCTCAATCGGGTTCAGCAACGGTGAGGCTACGCCGTTGAGAACCTGGTCGAACAACGGGGTAATGAGCTGGCCGGTAACAGCGCCCAGCGTATTGGTGGCGGTATCAATGCCGGCCTGAATCTGCCCGGAGAAGTTTTGGCCCGTCCGTTCGTCGATGGCGGCGACCGGCAACACTTGCAGCAGAACGTTCCCTAACAGGTTGTTTAGCAGGGTTTCCAACCCCGCGTTCGTCGCGGCAGCGTTGTAGTTCCCGGCCTCCGGCAAGGTATTGGCGAGATCGCCAGTGACGCCTTGCAATGTCGTCAGCAGGCCGCCGAGAACCGGCGCATCGCGTACCTCAGCCGGCACCATGTCGAACGCAGACGACAACTGCGCGAGCACAGGCGTCAGCGCATCGGTCACGCCGGTAAGGTTCGGGTCATCCCCGTCGTTCTGTCCGCCCAGGCCGCTCAGCACGCCCAGCAATTCCGCGAGGGCGCTACCAATGGGAGCCAACGGCGTTCCTACAAAAGGATTGCCCTCCATGGCCGGAAGCGCTTCGCCCCGTGCCGCGGCGCTGTCGCAGGCGGTGTTGCCTACCAGTGACCCCAGCGTACTCTGCAGGTCGGTGGCAAAGCGCGTCACTGCGGCAATCAGCTCCTGAGCGGCGCCATTCAGGGCGACGGTGGGCTGGCCATTCGCATTGCTCAGAGCCGCCAAAAGCGCATCCGGGCCATCGACCAGTGAGTTGATGGCATCAGCGGCGCATTGCACTGTCGGGCCGAGCGGGGCGGGCAAGGTGCCGCCCAGTTGCGTGCCGACGATGTCGGTGATCAGGCGATCCTGGAGCGGGTCAAGCGGCCCGACGACCTCGTTGGACCGACTGGCACTGCCGGTGTCGACGTCAACCGTCGATGGCGCGTCGCCCGAACCACCACCACAGGCGGTTAGCGATAGGGATGCGCCAAGCAATACAGCAGCACGCAGAGGAGAGGGAATCAATGTCGTCATTGTTAGTCGCCTTAGAATTTTGGGGAAGTCATCCACCGCTCAGCACGGTGATGTCATCATGTGCCCTGGCCTTGCCCCCGACTGTCGCCGGGCCGTGTAAGCTCACGTGAGCCGCACCGGCGTGGCTGCGTACGACTCATCTGACACCTGTCAGCTTCCTGCCGGGGCCTTGTCAGATGAACGCGATGGTTCGCGGGCCGGTTGTCAGGGAGCGGTGGGTTCAATACGCTTTGTGGGCGCGGCGGTGTCGGTTAGCTGCGTTCAATAGGAGATCACGCTCAATGCCCGCTGTACCTTTATTCCTTGGCCGCCTTTTCGTCATGTGGGCGATTGCATTTCTCGCCGCATGTTCTGGTGGCCAGGGCACACTGTTCGCTGGCGTTGATGATCAGGGGCCTGCGCCGGCCGTTGGCAACCTCATTTTGAGCTTTGCACCGGTCGGCAACAGTGAGACTGAAGTGGACCTGACCGTTGAAGTCGTGAGCACTTCCAATGTCAGGCTTGCGGATGTCGAGGTGCTCTTGCATCGGGAAGGCTTGCCTGAAGGACTGCAGGTATTAACGGATTCCAACATCAGCAACCAAGTTGGCGAGGTGGTCTTCCGGTTGCGATTCCCGGCTGATTTCGATTCCGCGGTTCCCATTACGGTGAGCGCGAATGGACCTGACGGAGAGGACGTTTCGTCAACGATTTCCGTACAGCCCGGCCAAGAAATGGTGCTGCCGCCCGTTGGCGACTTGATCATGAGCTTCGTGCCCGTTGGCGATAGTGAGACCGAGGTCGATCTGACAGTGGAAGTTGTCAGCACGACGAGTGTCCGACTGGCTGACGTTGAGGTTGTATTGCAGCGGGACAACTTCCCCGAAGGTCTGCAGGTGCTCACGAGCACCAATGTCAGCGATGTGTCGGGTCAAGTCATCTTCCGATTGCGCTTTCCGCCCGGCTTCGACACCTCTGTCCCGATTACGGTGTCTGCTCGCGACGAGAATGGCGAACAGATCTTTTCGACGATTGAAGTGCGTCCTGGTCAGCCAAATATCATCCCTCGCGTCACGAGCCTTGTCCCGGAAATCATCCGTGACGAAGACACCGGCGAAGTGGAATTACGGGTAACTGCGCTGGGCGGGCTGAATCAGCCACTGGCAGGTGCCGTGCTATTTGTTCGGCTCGGTGTCGGTGCGCCGGCGGGCGCGTTCGTTGTGGTTGCCGATCCGGTCACGAATGACGACGGTATCGTCTCGGCGAGATTGGTCGTGCCTGAAGGTGTCCTCAGCTCTATCCCGGTGACGGTGAGTGTGGATGGGCAAGCCGATCCGTCGCCATCCGCTTCTCTGAGTATTTCCCCTCCGGGGTTCCAGGGCGCGGTCGGTGGCCTGCAGGTTCTGGTCAGCCCGCTCGATGGAGACGATGCAGACGAAGTGGAATTGCGTGCTCGTGTCGTAGGTCGTCAAAACGAGCTGCTTTCCGGAGTCCGGGTGTTCTTCGACCTCGTGGATGATATTCCCGAGGGTGCGTTTATTCGCGTTACCGACCCGCTGACTGACGACGACGCCGAAGCGCGGGCCATCGTTACCCTGCCGCCGAGTGGAACGGATTCAATCAACGTTCTCGTCTCCGTGCAGACAGGCGATCAAGATAACCCGACTATTCAAAGAGTCGTCACCGTATCACCGGCCACCGAAGACGTGCCGTTCGTTTCTGACATCCTGCTGACGCCACGCTATGACGTGGCAGGCTTGGGGCCTAATGAAATCTTGCTCGAGGCCGTTGCACTTGGCCGCCTCAACGAGCTTGTGGAGGGGGCAACGCTGTTCTTCCGTTTGGGTTCCGGAGCACCTTCCGGTGCGACGTTGCGTGTGCCGAGTAATGAGCCCATAACGAACGGTGTGAACAGTGTTGACGCCGTGATATCCGTGCCTGAAGGATTTACCGGGGTGGTCCCCGTTGTCGTCAGTGTGATCGGTGCCGCGCCGGGCGAGGAGGTGATCCGCACGCTCAACTTGCAGTCGCCATTCTCCCGAGTGGCTGTCGGTGGGTTGCAACTTGTCGGGTCGCGGATAGCGGATGCCGACGAAGTGCGTATCGTGGCCCGCGTTGTCGACACGCAAAGCGCGCTAGTGGAAGGGGTTCCCGTGCGCTTCAGACTGCTGGGCTCCGTAGCCCCGGGCGTGTTCCTGCGGGTCACTCAACCCTTGGCGCAGGGTGAGGATGGGGCCGAGGCGATCCTGTCATTCCCCACAACGTTCACGGGTTCGGTCAACGTGCTCGCAGAGGTTGATAGGGGATCCGGCACAACGGGGGTAATCAGTCAGACACTGACGGTGTCTCTTGAAATCGAGGACGAACGCCCCTTGGTCTCGGACATCGAACTCGAAGCACGCGTGAACACCAACAACCCCCAGGCGGTGGATATTCTTGCGCGGGTGCTGGATCCCGGCCGAGGCGTGGTTGACGGTGCGGTGGTGTCGTTCTCCTACGGAGGAAACCAGCCTGCTGGTGCCCAGCTTTTTGCACCCAAGCCGGTGACAAGTGGCCCCGAAGGTGCAACGGCCACAGTGGTGTTTCCCGATGGATTCACGAACTCGATTCTGGTTGTGGCGACAACGACGGGACGAAACGGATCGTCGGCATCTGCATCGTTGGCGGTGCCGTCGCCAATCGTGGTGAATGAGCCGGAGCCTGACCTTGAGGCGTTACGGTTGATTTCCGCATCGAATACGCTGCGATCTGATGCTGATCAGGTGTCGGAAGGTGTGACGCTGACGGCGATTGCTACCGACAATGCGAACAATTTGGTTGAGGGAGCAACGGTACTATTCAGCTCCTGCGAAGTCGTGCAGGGAAACTGCATTCAATCCCCCGATGCAGGTGGTGCGGGCGCTCTTTTCGTAAGTCGATCAATGACCGATGCGAGCGGCAGCGCGGAGGCCATTCTTACGACCTCAGGAAATGTTCGCAATCGTGTTATTCGTGTTACGGCGTCTTCGCGACGTGACCCGAGCATTTCTGCCAGCTTCGATGTTGCCGTGGTAGGAACGGCAATTACGCTAACTGGGCCAGCTCAGTTAGCCAGTAACTCCAGCGCGAACTTTACGGCGACACTCCGTAACTCAGGAGGATTTGTAGTGTCTGGAGAGGATGTCCGCTTTGTCAGGGCGCTCAGGCCCGCAAATCAACCCTTTATCGATGTGAGCGATACGCAACAGTTAGTGCAATTATGCGCGTCAGAAATGTCAATCGCGATAGTGGAAACCGGGCCAAATGGTACGGCCACTGTCAATGTCAGTCAGCCCGTTCAAGACTTCACATTAGTTGCCTGTGCATTGCAAAACTCCCAAGCTGCAGCGGTAAACGTCATGGTCGCCGAGACCGGATTGACGGCCGCTTTTACAGTTAACCCTCAGCAAGTTGAAGCCGTTTTTAATGCATGCCGAGAAGTTGAGCTGCGGTTTACTGCTGTCGATACGATGGCGTTTCCACTAGTTGGGCAAACGATAAACGTGGGCATCACGCGGGGGGGAGTATTTTCGGACAGTGGCTGCCAAAATATAGCTACCAGTGTGCTAACCAGTTCAATTGATGGCAATGCTGGCATTGCGACTGTCTATGTTGATTCTGGCGGTGTAAGTGGAGCCGGCCAAGCGACGTTATCGGTTTCCCATGTGTCCGGTGCAACGGACACGCTGCAATTGGAGTTCGTGGCAGATATGCCATTCAGGCTTGATTTGTCGGTTGAGCCTGCCACTGTCCCAGTAAACGGAATGGCGACTATTCGTGCTGTAGTGCGTGATATTGATAACAACCTGGTCAAAAATCAGTTTGTTAGTTTCAATTTACAGGATCCCAGTGGCGGCTCACTCAATTCCGCAACTGAACAAACGGATAGTCAGGGTAGGGCGGAAGTGACGTACACCGCGTCTAGCACGACGAGTGGTCGCGATGCTGTGATCATCACGTCCTCTATTGACGCATTCCCAGGGGTTCAGCCGGACACCGTCACGTTGACGGTTGCTGGGGACGCATTGCGGATTTCATTGGGCACCGGTAATACGATTATTGAGCCTAATGAAACTACTTACAATGCACCCTTTGTGGCGATTGTTACTGATGCACAGGGTAACCCGGCGCCCCCGGAAACTGTTTTCCGCCTGAGCGTCCGAGCTTTACATTACTTCAAAGGTGCGTACTTGTTTAATGGAACAGTTTGGGTTCCTATGTACACCTTGAATGATCAGCAGCCCATTCAAAACCCTCCTAACCTGATTTTTCCACTTGAACCAGTGGCCCAGCAGAATGATCGATGCCGAAATGAGGACTTCGACCTTGATGGGATTCTAGATTTTCTAGATGGTGAAGATGATGATGCCTTTGGAGGCAATCTAGATATGGTGCTGACGCCGGGCAACGTCGTCAGCGTTCCAGTAACAGTTCCGCTAGATGATACGGGTACGGCCCAGTTCAACTTGACGTACGCGCAGCAGTTTGCCAACTGGGTCGAGGTTGAACTCAGGGTAATTGCATCAGTCAGCGGAACGGAATTTCTTGAGACGCAAGTTTTCACCTTGCCAGTGGCTGCATCCGATGTTAATAATGAAGACGTAAATCCACCCGGCAACCCAAGTCCATTTGGTACCGGTGCTTTATGTACGGATAGAAACTGACATGCATTAATAAAGAGCCCGCAATGTGCGGGTTCTTTTTTATGCCAGTTGTTTGGTTGTCTATTTCAATGTGTGCTCATGCCATTTGTAACTTCAGGGCGTTTTCACCCTCTGCGACGCCAACGGCTATTGTGTTGGTTTTTTGTTCATCCCCCAGAAGCATCTGCGCCAACGGATTCTCAATTCGCGTTTGAATCGCCCGTTTCAGCGGCCGGGCGCCATACACCGGGTCGAAGCCGGCCTCGGCCAGCAGGTCGAGGGCGGCGTCGCTGATCTCCAGTGACATGCCCATGGCTTCAAGGCGCTGCCGCAAGCCTTGCAACTGGATGCCGGCGATGGCGCGGATCTGGGTCTGCTGCAGGCTGTGGAAGACGACGGCATCGTCAATGCGGTTGATGAACTCGGGGCGGAAATGCTGACCAACCACCTGCATGACGGCGGATTTCATGTCCTCGTAGCGGGACTCATCGCCGCCCATCTCCTGGATGATCTGCGAGCCGAGGTTGGAGGTCATGATGATGACGGTGTTGCGGAAATCCACGGTGCGACCCTGGCCGTCGGTCAGGCGGCCATCGTCGAGCACCTGAAGCAGAACATTGAAGACATCGCTGTGGGCCTTTTCGACTTCATCGAGCAGCAGCACGGAATAGGGCTTGCGGCGCACGGCCTCGGTCAGATAGCCGCCCTGTTCATAGCCTACATAGCCGGGGGGCGCGCCGATCAGGCGGGCGACGCTGTGCTTTTCCATGAACTCGCTCATGTCGATGCGCACCATTGCGTCCTCGGTGTCGAAGAGGAACTGCGCCAGGGCCTTGGACAGCTCAGTCTTGCCGACCCCGGTGGGACCGAGGAACAGAAAGCTGCCGATGGGGCGCTGGGGATCAGATAGCCCTGCGCGCGAGCGGCGGATGGCATTCGCGACGCTGGTGACGGCCTCGTCCTGGCCGATCACCCGACCGTGCAGGGCATCTTCCATGCGCAGCAATTTGTCGCGCTCGGTTTCCAGCAGCTTCGACACCGGTATGCCGGTCCACTTCGACACCACTTCGGATATCTCCTCGTCGGTGACGCGCGAACGTAGCAGGCGATTCTCCACGGGGGTGCTGGAACCGGCTTCGCTGAGCCGCTTTTCCAGCGCGGGGATGGTGCCGTACTGCAGTTCACTCATGCGGGTCAGATCACCGCCGCGCTGGGCACGCTCGAGTTCCATGCGTGCGGCTTCCAGTTCTTCCTTGATGCTTTGGGTGCCTTGCACGCCGGCCTTTTCAGCGTTCCAGACTTCCTCCAGGTCGGCAATCTCGCGCTCCAGTTCGGTAATGTCTGTGTCCAGCTGCTCGCGACGTGCCCGGGCGGCCACGTCGGTTTCCTTCTTCATCGCCTCGCGCTCGATCTTGAGCTGGATCAGGCGGCGGTCGAGGCGGTCCAGGGCTTCCGGCTTGGAGTCGATCTCGATACGGATACGCGATGCGGCTTCGTCGACCAGGTCGATGGCCTTGTCAGGCAACTGGCGGTCGGCAATGTAGCGATGCGACAGGCGCGCGGCGGCAATGATGGCGTCGTCGCTGATCTCGACCCCGTGGTGCACCTCGTAGCGCTCCTTCAGGCCGCGCAGGATGGCGACCGTGTCTTCCACGCTGGGCTCTTCAACCAGCACTTTCTGGAAGCGGCGCTCGAGGGCGGCATCCTTCTCGATGTACTTGCGGTACTCATCCAGCGTGGTGGCACCAACGCAGTGCAGCTCGCCGCGGGCCAGGGCCGGTTTGAGCATGTTGCCGGCATCCATCGCACCCTCGGCCTTGCCGGCGCCGACCATGGTGTGGATTTCGTCGATGAACAGGATGATGCGGCCTTCCTGTTTCGACAGCTCCTGCAGCACGGCTTTCAGCCGTTCCTCAAATTCGCCGCGAAACTTGGCGCCGGCAATCAGCGCGCCGAGGTCGAGCGAGAGCAGACGCTTGTCACGCAGGGACTCGGGCACTTCACCGTTGACGATGCGCTGCGCCAGACCTTCGGCAATTGCGGTCTTGCCAACACCCGGCTCGCCGATCAGCGCCGGGTTGTTCTTGGTGCGCCGCGAGAGCACCTGAATCACCCGGCGGATTTCTTCGTCGCGACCGATGACGGGGTCGAGCTTGCCGGCCTCGGCACGGGCGGTGAGGTCGATGGTGTATTTCTGTAGCGCCTGCTGCTGATCCTCGGCATTCGGGTCGGTGACGGCCTCGCCACCGCGGATCTGCTCCAGCGCGGTGGCGACCGCCTCGGGTGTCGCGCCATTGCGCCGCAGCAGCTCGCCGGCCGGGATATCACTCTGGCTCGCGGCCAGGATGACGGTTTCGCTGGCAATGAACTGATCACCGCGCTTCTGGGCGCTCTTGTCCGCAAGATTGAGCAGCTTGCCGAGATGGCTGCCGATACCGATCTCGCCGCTGTGCTGCGCCATCTTCGGGAGCTTGCCGATGGCCGCGTCCACGTCGCGCTCCAGGCCGTTAAGGTTGGCGCCCACCTTGCCCAGCAGCGGTCGTGCCGCGCCGCCTGACTGCTTGAGTAGAGCGAGCAGCAGATGCACGTCGTCGACCTGGGGATTGTCCTGGCCCAGCGCCAAGCTTTGCGCGTCGGCGATGGCCATCTGTAGTTTGGCCGTCAGTTTGTCCATTCGCATGTCATTTCCTCAATCGGCTTGGGCGAACGCCCAGCAATGTTCCGTAAATGGTGGCGAGCCTCTTCGAACTCAAGCGGGCGTGCGAAATGTGTGACTCGTCATGGGTGTTCAGGGTTACCCACAGAGCCTGTGGACAAACTTGTGCAGGACCCGGGAATCAACGGCAAAAAGCACGTATCTACAAGGCATTTGCGGGCGCTGAGCAAGATGTAATCACTTGGACATCTTTTATATAAAACAGCAACTTAACGATGGCTCGGTACGCTGATTGCACGCTTGACAAGCGCCTGGCGACATGTATGTGTGCCAGCCCACAGTTGTGAACAACTGCCGCATGTGAATCAGCCACTTAGTCGCTCTGACGCGCCGTGTAGGCCCGCGGTGACCAGGCAGATTGCGGAAAAATCCGGGGCATCTTGAAAGCGCGGCTAGCGCCAACACATTGCCTCCACGCACCGACGTTGTGCCGGTGCCACGGTCACTGATAGAGGCAAAGGAGGAATGCCATGAGCCTTGTGCAATACCAACCCTGGTCCGTATTCGATGCGCTGCGGCGCGACCTGGACGCCATGACGGCCGCGCCAACATCGGCCGTATCGCGCTGGGAGCCCCGCATTGACATCCTCGAGTACCGCGACCGTTACGAAATCCTCGCCGATCTGCCCGGTGTGGACGCCGACGCTGTGGATATCGACCTGGCTGACGGGGTCCTGACTCTGAGCGGCGAGCGCAGCTGGGCACTGACCGACGACGCGCCCGAGCGTGTACGACGCGAACGGGTCGAGGGTCGCTTCGAGCGCCAGTTCACGTTGCCACGCACCGTGCAAAGCTCAGCAGTGGAGGCGCACTTTGACCGCGGTGTGTTGTGCATTCGCCTGCCTAAGCAGATGGAGGCCCAGCCGATCAAGGT
>JBDNBC010000278.1:0-3712 GCA_039768115.1 Oceanococcaceae bacterium | reverse complement strand
TCAAGGCGTTGCAGATTCGCCCGGGCCTGACGACTGTTGGGCCAGGTCATCACCGCGTCATACAACCCCATCTGCTCAAGGGCGAGCGGCACGATGTCCTCGACGGAGCGACACGCGGCCTCGGCACTCAGATCCGCCAGGGCGGCAATGACGGGATTGACGATTTCCCCCGCGTCCAGAAGGGCGAGCACGCCCTCTTGCAGCGCGCCCTCGCCCAGCGGCGACACACTGAGATAAAGCTGCGCATGCCGATCGGCGGGGTCATGCAGCAATGCCAGGCCCTCCAATGCCAACTGCACCTCGGTGCTCTCGAGCCAATCCTGCGACTTCAAACGCACGCTCACGCCCTGGGCTTTCAACGCATCGGCATAGGTCTCCAACATCGAATGCGTAGGGCAGAGGACGGCGCAGTCCCCTCCCCGCAATAACCGCTTCTGTCTCGTGTGACGGTCAAAGACCTGCAAATCCCGATCGTCAAGCTTGGCCTTGATCGCGGCCGCCACTTGTTTGGCCCGCCACTTGTCCGACTTCGTTCCGGTTTCATCCGGAATCACGAGTACATGAAGTGGATCCAGCGACGCAGCCTCCGCCATCGCCCCCAGGGGCTCGTAGCCTTCAAACAGACGGCCGCTGATGGCGTTAATGACCTCCATCAACCGCGGCTGCGACCGCCAGTTATTCCGAAGTGGTGAAACCAGATCGGTATGCGTATCGACGAGCGCTTCAAACAACCGTGAATCCGCACCCTGAAATCCCATGATGGCCTGTTTGACATCGCCCACCATGACCGCAGGAAGGTCCGCCTTCATCAGGCTCCACATCAACGCGAACTGCTGAGGATTCGTGTCCTGGAACTCGTCGATCACAACGCAATCCATACCGCGCGTCAGGCGGTCACGCAAAGTCGGGTCCTTCAGCGCCCGCACGGCCTCCCCCACCATGTCACCGTAATCAAATAACCCCGCGTCATCCTTGAAGGCCCGATAGGTAGTCAACACCTCCTGCGCCCCCCGCAGAAGCGCATCGATATGGTCCTGCGCATCCTTCAGCGGCCCCGGATGACGCCGAAAGACTTCCTCGACATAGTCCAGGATGGCTTGGGCGTGGTTGTCGTAACCCTCCGGTGTTGGCGCTCTCTTTTTCGCAAGGCGCAGCTCTCCGAGCTGCTTCCACAAACTCCAGTCGGCAAGAAGGCGCTCAGGCTGATCCGCCGCAGCTCGCAAGGCGTCATAATCCTTTTGAAATGCTTTTCGCGCTTGCCCGCTGTTGGCGTAACCCTCATCAACCAGTGAACGCGGATGAGCAGATAACAGGTCGCGGACCCGCTGAACCAGTGGGGCCGCAAGTTGCTCTGGCGTCCTGCTAGACGGTTTGCCGTAGACGGCAGCGACAGATTCACGGACACCGGAACGTAGCGCATCCATGTTCCGCCCCTCCGGCATGGATGACAGCAAATTCACCACACTCAGGACACGTGCGCGGAAGGCATCTTCGGCCGACTGCTGATTTCCACCGTTGTAGCGGTATCCAAAACGCGTTAGGTCCAGGGTGATGGCTTGCAGCTGCTGCGTCCGACCCAATGTCTGCCGCAACAGCTGCTCCTGCTCATCCTCCGTCAGCAAGCGTGGTGACAGCACCTCACCCCGATCAAAGGCGGTTTCGCGGAGCAAGCGCAATCCAAACGCATGGATGGTGGAGATATAGGCTTCATCCAGGCGCTGCGCGGCATCGAGCGAATCCGGCTGCATCAGTACCCCGCGCACGCGCTGCCTCAACTCCTGGGCTGCCGCCTCGGTAAAGGTCACCGCAACGACCGCTTCGGGCCGCAAAGGTCGGGGCAGCGACGGCTTAACCGGATTCTTTTCAGCGTCCCACGGCGCACCGAGAATCCCACGCTCCAGGAGCTTGGTCAGCGTATAGGTCTTTCCCGAGCCGGCACTGGCAGGAATCAACCGCGAAAAGGCCTTGTTCATGCGGCGCTCCCCGTGTCATCCATCGTCACGGCGGTCATCGGTGATGCCCGAAGCGCGTAATCGCCAATACCGGCCTTTTCAAGGGTCTTCAGCACTGACGCACGCGGCATAAGAACCTGGCCTGCCCGCAGCTCTCGAAATCTCTCACCCAGCGCCGACATCGCCTGCCCGGAGGTATCAACACCGGCGAAACGCCATCCGCGAATACCAGTTGACGGCTGGTAGTTCGCACACGCCGCCATATCTCGCAGGGTGTAGTACGTTACCGAGCGCGCATCCAGCCCCGTCAACAGGGCGCGTAATTCCGGGTCTTTGGGTCCACCGTTCTCCAGCATGCGGCTGTACAACGCCGTTTGCAGATCCCATCCGGACTCCATCTGTTGCAAGTATTTTTTTGCACTTGCCGTTTTGTAGTCCACGACCGCCAACGCGCCATTCGGAAGGCGAATCACGGCATCGGCTGCGCCTGATAGGGCGAGCCCATCCATATGGCCTGCCAGTTTCATTTCGGCCTGGACGACTTCCGCCCCCAACTCCTCAAGCATCTGCGCCCAGCGCATGGCCGCTTTACGAACGGTGCCGAGCAAATTGTCACGCTCTATGGCCCATTCAGCGGCTACCAGTGCTGGCGCCACCTTGCGAATGGCCGCATCGAAAACGTCCGCAATCCGATCGTCGATCTCGGCACTGGACACCCCCGTTGTCCCTGCGGGAAATAGCACCTCAAACACCCCATGGGCGATAGAGCCCGACGTCAGCGCATCAAACCGGTCGGGTTCCCACTGCCGGGGCAAAGCGTCCATCGACTCCAGCAACCAGGCCAATGGACTCACCAACAATCCTTCAAGCCGCGAAGGAGATAATGTGCGCGGCTTCTCCAGGGACGCCCGACTGTCCGCCAGCAAATTCCTCTTCAAGGACAAGTCGCCGACCGAGAGTTCGCGTGGCATCGTGGCGGGCGCGCTCTCCGCTATTGCGAGCCAGGTCAGTTGACGTCGGTCATCCGGTCGGTCGAGATCCAGAACGATCTCATCCGGATCTTCCTTGCCGCCACTCAGACACATGAAGTCCATCAGCGACACAGACGGATGGAGGCGATCGCCTACCGGTGAAAAGCGCGGAATCAGCACCACCAGCTGGTCGCTGACATGGCTCAGTTGCCGCCGGAAATTGGCCCGGGACCATTCGGCCGTTTCAGCCGGCAACGTCAGGGGCAGACCTCCGTCTCGCAGGCGCCGCCAATCATCAACGGAAAAGACCGGCGAGAGCGTCGGCACACGGGGGAAATGCCCATCATTGAAGTCCAGCACAAACAGATACCGAACAGGACGCAGCGGCATCTCGTCCTCGACATAGACGGTGACCCCTTCCTGTGTCACATCCCGCTCCCGCTCCGTGGCAATCGGCATCACCGGGATTCGTTTAAGCAGCTCTTTGAGATCTCGTGTCCCGCTACGAATAGCGGCACATACCTGCTCTACCAGTTCAACGGCTCGATGCCGATGCCGCTCGGTCCCGTCCTCATCGCGCAGTGTTTGCACCAGGGACGTCAGAATTTCGGGAATATGATCAACCGCATGGCTCGTCTCGAACGCCTTCAGTATGGCTTCATGCGTGCCAGCCAGGCCTCGCGGACGTTTGATTGAAAATCCATAGTCCAGCAACGTATTGGCCATGTATCGCCCCTCGTCGGGCGACCAGGGCATGAGCGGGTTGGAGAGCAATGCGCGTAGTGCCAT
>JBDNBC010000277.1:0-8252 GCA_039768115.1 Oceanococcaceae bacterium | reverse complement strand
GCATTCACTGGACGCCTTGATGACACAGAAGCCCGGACAGCCCTGGGTCGTGGCCCAGCTCGAGCAGTGGTTTCTACGCCAGGCCGCGAGTCTTCCGGCACTGCGCGATTGGCTGTCGCGGGTCCTGCACGGTGACTTTGGCGGGGGGTTGATCTTCTGCCAGAGCTGGGCCTGGGCCTACATGCGTCGCATCTGGCCGCCACTCACGCCGCTGGGGCGTACGCTGGCACCGCTGGATGGCGAAGGGCTGCGGATGCTGCTGTCGCATCCGGACGACCCGGAATCCGTCCCGTTGCAGTTTCGCTCGGCCCAGAGCGGCGAGACCCTGCTCGACATCCCGCTGGATGCCGAGAGTGCTGTCTCCAGTGAACTCAAAATTCTGGCGCACCGAGCGCGTGGCCATGCCGGCTATGCCCTGCACGAGTGGCGCAGCCGCCTGCGGGACGTTCCCGACCAGTCCGAGCGGCAAAGCGAACTGGCCGCTGACACCGACGCCACCCGGCGAACCATCTGGGTGGCGAACCGACAGGCGGCCACTCTGCCCGCCTCGGTGCTGAGCGAGCCCTGCTTGCTCACCCTGCATGCCCTGCTGCAGCACGATGGCCTGGGTGACGACTTGCTGCCACGCGTGCTGCCCCTGACCAGCGCCCATTTACGTGAAGCCCTGACCCTGCTGACCCAGGCCGGCATTGTGCGGATGACATCCCGCCAGCAATGGCAGCTCACGCCGACACGCTACCCCGAGGTGCGCGCCGCGCTATTTAGCCGCGGCTACCTCGCGGACGATTTCTGAAGCCCCAAGGACATCCTCCATGACCGGGGAATCACTCGACAACCTATTCAAGCCGATTGGCGGCAGCACCCTGTTCGAGCTGCTGGTGATTTTTCTGATCGCCGCCGTCAGCATTTCGTTGCTACAACGCTGGCTGCCCTGGGTGGCCAATCGCATGGCAGGACAACGACGCCTGATTCTGCTGGCCATCGTCCCCTTCCTGCGCCTCGGCATCATTCTGCTGGCGCTGATCACCGCCGTTCCGCTCATCATCGAACCGTCGTTACAGAACATGGCGGTCATGCTGGGCACGGTCGGCCTGGCCCTGGGCTTTGCACTGAAGGACTACGCCAGCAGCCTGATCGCCGGCATTGTCGCCATCAGCGAGCGCAACTATCGCAATGGCGACTGGGTGCGGGTCGGCGACATCTACGGCGAAGTCCGCCATGTGGGCATGCGCACGGCCGAGATCATTACGCCCAACGATGACCGCGTGCTGGTCCCGCACAACGTGCTGTGGAACGAGGCGGTCATTAATTCCAATAACGGCAATGCCCGCCTGCAGTGCGTAGCCGACTTCTATGTGGCGCCCGACCATGAACCAGAGCAGGTACGCACCCTCCTTGAGGATGTCGCCCTAAGCAGCGCCTACGTCTGCCTGTTCGACCCCGTGGCCGTGGTTGCCAGCAATGAGCGCGGCTGCACGCATTACCGCCTGAAGGCGTACCCGGTCGAGTCAGCCCAGCAGTTCCGCTTCATCACAGACATCTCCACCCGCGGCGTTGCCATGCTGCGCGACAACGGCGTGCGTTTCGCCCGCTGGCGGGTGGACGAGGACTGAGCGGCGCTAGAACGGCAGGTCGTCGTCGTCGAAGTTCGTGGTCGGTGCCGCCGCAGCAGGCGCCTTGCGCGGGGCCGGTGACGAGGGATGACCGCCATCGTTGCCACTCCACTGGCCGTCATCATCACCACGGCTGCCGCCGCCGTCTCCACCGCGACCACCCAGCATCTGCATCTCATTGGCGATCACTTCGGTGGTGTAGCGATCCTGGCCGTCCTGGCCCTGCCATTTGCGGGTGCGCAGGCTGCCTTCGACATAGACCTGACTGCCCTTGCGCAAATACTGCGCCGCGACCTCCGCCAGGCGCCCGAAAAACACCACGTTGTGCCACTCGGTACGTTCCTGCAGTTCGTTGCTCTGCTTGTCGCGCCACGACTCGGAAGTGGCGATACGGATATTGCATACCGTGGAGCCGTTATTGGTGCTGCGACTCTCGGGCGCTGCGCCCAGGTTGCCCACAAGAATGACTTTGTTGATACCGCGTGCCATGAATCTCTACTCCGAAAGTGCGCCTGAAGGCGGAAAGTCTACCGAGGATTACGCTGTGCGATCAGCAATGCGGACAAGTAACGCTGGTCGCCTTGATCTGGTGGCGGGCATCATCAACCCGAACTGCGCGCCACCCGGGCCACGGGACCATCACCGGCCGCATCGACGCCGGTAGTGCTGGTCGACGCCGTCGGCGGCGCCTGTCGCGCAATCAGCCACAACATGACCAGCGACGGAATCGCCAACACGGCAGCCATTGCCAGAACCATCGCAAACGGCCACCGCGCCTGCAGGACGCCGGCGGCACTGCCACCAACGAACATGCCGAAAAACTGCGCGGTACTAAATACGCCCATCACCCGCCCGCGCCGTTGCGGGCCGACCAGACGGCTGAGCATGGACGGCAGGCTGGCCTCGAGGAAGTTGAAGGCGCCAAAGAATCCGCACAGCACCAATGCGAACAGCATCTCGGGCACCTGCCCCAACGCCAGCAGCATCACAGCGAGCAAGGCCATTGCCAGCGGCAGGGCCTGCCATTGCCAGTGGCGCGTTTCCACTACGCGCAACAGCGGAAATACCACAACGATCGAGACGGCAACCACCGGAAGCCAGACACGCCATTGCAGCTCGGTGGCCATGGCCGACTGCGTTTGCAGTTGCAGCGGCACGACGACGAATACCACAGCGAGCATCGCGTGCAGAACGCCCACCGCCAGTACCAGCGCCGGCACGCCGCGCGGGATGCCGCGCTCTCCCGAACCCGTCACGGGCTGATCAGCCGCAGGCAGGAACAGCAGCAGCAGCATCGCCACGACGCCCAGAGCGGCGGCCAGCCAGAACAGCCCCGGCACGCCGGTCCAGATCATCAACGCCGGGCCCAGTAGCAATGCCAGTAGAAACGACAGGCCGATGCTGACCCCCACTACGGCCAGACCGATAGCGCGCACCGGCTCGCGCAGCAGATCGGCCAGCAATGCCGTGGAGGTGGCTGCAATGGCCCCACCCCCCTGCAGCAGCCGCCCCAGAATCAGCCAATCCACCGTCGTGGCGGCGGCCGCGACCATGCTGCCGACGACGAAGATTGTCAGCCCGCCCAGAATGACCGGACGGCGTCCGATGATGTCGCTGAGCCAGCCCAGCGGAATCTGCAGCAAGGCCTGCGTCAGGCCATAAATCCCCACGGCCAGGCCCACGGCCAGACCAGGCTCGCCGGCCAGCACCAGCGCCCATGGCGACAGCACCGGCAGCACCATGAACAGCCCGAGCATGCGGGTCAGCAGGATGAGCGCCAGCACCAATGTGGCGCGCCGCTCGCGGGCAGTCATTTGCGGAGAACGGCGATCGCTCAAGGCGGATATCCGACGAAACTGAGGAGGAGTTCATGCCGCTGATCACGGCGTCGTCAACACCACAACCTGATGCACTGCAAGCGGGAGCGACGACTCCGTATAGTACCAAGATCGCAGCTCTCCCCCAGCCGCCCTTCCCCATGAAAAGCATAAGCGTGCGTGGCGCGCGCACCCACAACTTGCGTGACGTTCATGTCGACCTGCCGCGTGACCAGCTGATTGTCATTACCGGGCTGTCCGGTTCAGGCAAAAGCTCACTGGCTTTCGACACGATCTATGCCGAGGGTCAACGGCGCTACGTAGAGTCGCTGTCCGCCTATGCCCGGCAATTTCTGTCGATGATGGACAAACCGGATGTGGACAGTATTGAGGGCCTGTCTCCGGCCATCTCGATCGAGCAGAAATCGACCAGTCATAACCCGCGCTCGACGGTGGGCACGGTCACCGAAATTCACGACTACCTGCGTTTGCTCTTCGCCCGCGTGGGTGTACCCCACTGCCCGGATCACCGCATCGGGCTGGCTGCCAAAACCGTCAGTCAGATGGTCGACGCCGTCCTGGCACAACCCGAAGACAGCGCCTGGATGCTTCTCGCGCCGATCATTCGCGGGCGCAAGGGCGAGCACACAAAATTGCTCGAACAACTCCGTGCCGAAGGCTTCATCCGCGTGCGCGTCGATGGCGAGTTGCACGAGCTGGAAGACCTGCCGGCGCTGAACCCGAAGCAAAAGCATGACATCGATGTGGTCATCGACCGCTTCAAGGTGCGCGCGGACCAGGCTCAGCGCCTCGCCGAGAGCGTGGAAACCGCTCTGCGTCTGGCCGAGGGCCTGGCCATCGCCGCGCCATGGCGCGACGACGACGGCCTGGCGGAAATGCTGTTCTCGGCGCGCTTCGCCTGCCCGCAGTGCGGTTTCACTTTGTCCGAACTTGAGCCACGGCTGTTTTCCTTCAACAGCCCGCACGGCGCCTGCTCGACCTGTGATGGCCTCGGCACGACCTCCGTGTTTGATGCGGACCGCATCGTCAGCAACCCGGAGAAATCCCTGGCAGACGGCGCCATTCGTGGCTGGGACCGACGCAACCCCTATTACTTCGCACTGCTGCTGGGGCTGTCAGAGCATTACGGGATTGCGCTGGACGTACCCTTTCGGGACCTGCCCAAGGCCCATCGCGACGCGGTGCTGTTCGGCAGCGGGCGTACGGCCATTCGCTTTGAGTACCCGGACCTCAAAGGCCGGCTCAAGGTGCGCAAGCACATCTTCGAGGGCATCGTGCCCAACCTCGAGCGGCGCTACCGGGAAACCGAGTCGGACACGGTCCGCGAAGAACTGGCCCGATACCGCAGCAGCAAGCCCTGCGAAGCCTGCGACGGCAGCCGTCTCAACCGGGCTGCGTCCGCCGTGGAGGTCGGAGGCGTCAGCCTGCCGGCGGTGACCCGCAAGTCCATTCGTGACGCCGTCGCGCATTTCACCGCGATGGATCTCCCGGGCCAGCAGGGCGAAATCGCCGCCCGCATCCTCAAGGAAATCCGCCTGCGGCTGTCATTTCTGAACAACGTCGGCCTCGACTACCTGACCCTGGACCGAGCTGCGGAAACGCTCTCGGGCGGCGAAGCCCAGCGCATCCGCCTGGCCAGCCAGATCGGTGCCGGCCTGGTCGGCGTGCTATACGTGCTGGATGAGCCCAGCATTGGCCTGCACCAACGTGACAACCAGCGCCTGATTGACACGCTGGTGCACCTGCGTGACCTCGGGAATACCGTGCTGGTCGTAGAACACGATGAAGACGCCATTCGCGCCGCCGATCACGTGCTCGACATCGGCCCCGGCGCCGGGGTACATGGCGGCGAGGTGGTCGCGCAGGGCACGCCTGATGAGGTGATTGCCAACCCGCAATCGCTCACCGGGCAATACCTCAGCGGTCAGCGTCGCATCGCCATTCCCGCGCAGCGGCATACGCCCCACGGCGACAAGATGCTGCACATCGAAGGCGCCAGCGGCAACAACCTGCGCGGCGTCGATGTCGAAATCCCGCTGGGCAGTTTTGTCTGCGTCACCGGGGTGTCGGGCAGCGGCAAATCGACGCTGATCAACGACACGCTGTACCCGTTGGCTGCGCGCGAGCTGAATCGTGCCAGCCTGCCGCATGCGCCGGTCACCGCGATCCGCGGGCTCGACCAGCTCGACAAAGTCATCGGCATCGACCAAAGCCCCATCGGCCGCACGCCGCGCTCCAACCCGGCGACCTACATCGGCCTGTTCACCGGCGTGCGTGAATTGTTCGCCGGCGTGCCGGAGGCCCGGGCGCGCGGGTACACGCCGGGGCGGTTCTCGTTCAACGTCAAGGGCGGTCGCTGCGAGGCCTGTCAGGGCGATGGGCTGATCAAAGTCGAGATGCACTTCCTGCCGGACGTCTACGTGATGTGCGAAGTCTGCGCGGGCAAGCGCTACAACCGCGAAACGCTGGACATACGCTACAAGGGCCGCACGATCAGCGAAGTGCTGGCGATGACGGTGGAAGACGCCGTCGAGTTTTTCTCGGCCGTACCCGCCCTCAAGCGCAAGCTGTCGACACTGATGGATGTCGGTCTCTCGTACATCACCCTGGGCCAGAGCGCGACGACCTTGTCCGGCGGCGAGGCACAGCGCGTGAAGCTGGCCAAGGAACTGTCACGGCGCGACACCGGGCAGACGCTGTACATCCTCGATGAACCGACGACCGGCCTGCACTTTCATGATGTGGAGCAACTGCTGACCGTGCTGCACCGCCTGCGCGACCACGGCAACACCGTGGTGGTCATCGAGCACAATCTGGATGTCATCAAAACTGCGGACTGGCTGATCGACCTGGGGCCGGAAGGCGGCGCCGGCGGCGGGCAGATCATCGCTACAGGCACGCCCGAGCAGGTCGCCAAGGTGCGCAAATCCCACACCGGGCACTACCTGAAACCAATCCTGAAACGCGGCTACTGAGCCGCGCGCGGCGCCGGGCATAAAAAAAGGCCGGCCACGGAGTCACGGCCGGCCTTCCACAGCATTGGTACGACAGCCGTACCAGGGAGACACGCCATTGCAATAGCAATGCACGTGCCAACCCGTCATGACGGGTGAGCGACGACCCGCTACAGGCGCGCCGCCAGCTCCGCTGCTTCAAGGATGGCGCGCTTGGCATCCAGCTCGGCGGCCAGCTTGGCGCCGCCAATGACGTGCAGTGTCGTGCCCTGACTCTCCAGCGCTTGCACCAGATCCGTGCGCGACTCCTGACCGGCGCAGATCACCACATGATCAACGGCGAGCACCTCTTCATCGTCACCGGTCCGGATATGCAGGCCGGCGTCGTCGATGCGCAGATATTCCACCCCGGCCCGCATATCGACCTGCTTTTTCTGCAGTGACAGGCGATGCGCCCAGCCGGTGGTTTTACCCAACCGCTTGCCGATCTTTTCCTGCTTGCGTTGCAGCAGCCAGACTTGTCGCGGCGAGGCCTCTTCCTCCGGCGCAACCAGGCCGCCGGCGTGCGCCAAAGCGGTATCAATGCCCCATTCACGGGCATAGACCTGCGGGCTTTCCGCGGGGGAGTGGTCATGCGTCAGGAATTCCGCGACATCAAAGCCAATCCCGCCTGCGCCGATGATCGCCACCTTGGCACCCGCCGTCTTGCGACCATCGAGCACGTCGACATAGCTCAGCACCTTGGGATGCTCGATGCCGGGGATGCCGGGCGTACGCGGCAGCACACCGGTCGCCAGAATGACCTCGTCAAAGCCCGCCAGGGTGCTCTCGTCGGCCCGGGTCTGTAGTTTCAGCGTGACGCCGGTGAGTTCGATACGACGCTGGAAGTAACGCAAGGTCTCATGGAACTCCTCCTTGCCGGGCACCTGCTTGGCGTAGTTGAACTGCCCGCCAATGCGGTCGGCCTCCTCGAACAACGTCACCGTATGCCCGCGCTCGGCCAACACCGTGGCCGCTTCCAGGCCCGCCGGGCCGGCGCCGACAACGGCGATGCGCTTGGCCGCCCGGGTCGGACGAAAATTCAGTGTGGTTTCATGGCAGGCGCGCGGATTGACCAGGCAACTGGCGCGCTTGAGCTGGAAGGTGTGGTCCAGACAGGCCTGATTACAGGCAATGCAGGTGTTGATTTCATCGGCGCGGTTTTCTGCCGCTTTGCGCACAAACTCCGGGTCCGCCAGAAATGGGCGCGCCATCGACACCATGTCCGCCATGCCATCGGCCAGCACCTGTTCGGCCACCTCCGGCGTATTGATGCGATTGGTGGTGCACAGCGGGATATTCACCTCGCCCATCATCTTGCGCGTCACCCAGGCGAAGCCGGCCCGCGGCACCCGCGTGGCGATTGTCGGCACCCGCGCCTCGTGCCAGCCGATTCCGGTATTGATGATGGTGGCGCCGGCGGCCTCGATGCCCTTGGCCAGCAGTACGATCTCCTCCCACGGCGCACCGCCTTCGACCAGATCGAGCATCGACAAGCGGTAAATGATGATGAAATCCGGGCCGACGGCCTCGCGCATACGACTGATGATTTCCAGCGGCAGGCGGTGCCGGTTGCCGACGCTGCCGCCCCATTCGTCGTCCCGGCGATTGGTGCGCGGGACGGTGAACTGGTTGATGAAATACCCCTCCGAGCCCATCACCTCGACGCCGTCATAGCCCGCCTCGCGGGCCAGTTCCGCGCAATGCACATAGTCGCGAATCTGCTTTTCCACCCCGCTTGACGACAACGCCTTCGGCTTGAACGGCGAGATCGGGCTCTTCGCCGCCGAGGCCGACACCGCAAAGGG
>JBDNBC010000276.1:0-14331 GCA_039768115.1 Oceanococcaceae bacterium | reverse complement strand
CGTCGCCATACAAAACCTGCCCGTGCTGTTCGCCATTGATCGCGGCGGGCTGGTTGGTGGTGACGGCGCCACCCACCACGGCAGCTTCGATCTCGCCTTCCTGCGCGCCATTCCGAACATGGTGGTGATGGCCCCGTCCGACGAATCCGAATGCGTGCGAATGCTGGAGACCGGCATCGCACACGGTGGACCGGCGGCGGTGCGCTATCCACGCGGCAGTGGGCCAGGGGTGGAAGTGGCCACCATTCCACGCCCGCTGACCGTGGGCAAGTCGCGAATGATTCGCGAATCCCGCTCGGAACGCCGGCCGCGGGTGGCGATTCTCAGTTTTGGTGCCATGCTCGGTGTGGCGCGCGAAGTGGCGGAGTTGCTCGACGCCGACGTGGTCGACATGCGTTTCATCAAGCCCCTCGACGAAGCCATGATTCTCGACATGAGTAACCGCAACGATCTATTGGTAACGCTTGAGGACAACTGCGTTCAAGGGGGCGCCGGAAGCGCCGTGAATGAAGTCATCCTGGCGCAACATGACATGGTTAGGGTATTGAATCTGGGACTTCCGGACCAATTTATCGAGCATGGTAATCGCGAAGAGTTGCTTGCTCTTGCCGGCCTCGATCTCACCAATGTGCTTAATCGTATTCGCAAGCGCCTGCTGGCGCGCGATCTTGATGGACAAAAACGTATCGGCCAGCGCGCCTGAGCGGCTCATCGCACGCCACCGTACGAGCGGAACTCGTCTGATCCGCGCAGGGTCAATGTTAGACTCGTAACACTTAATTTTTCGTCCTCATGAGGTCATCACCGATGCTTCCTAATTCGTCGCAGACTTACCAACAAACCGCCGCCCGCGGTCGTGCCAGCGACGTTCTGGCGACCAATGCGGTGCTGCGCAATACCTACCTTTTGCTGTCGCTGACCCTGCTGTTCTCGGCGCTGTGTACCGTCGTCGGAATGCAGCTGAATTTTGGTGGCGTCGGCATCCTCGGCTTTTTCATTGGTGCTTACGCGCTGATGTTCCTGACCCACAAATTGCAGAACAGCGTGTGGGGACTGGCCGCGGTCTTCGGCTTTACCGGGTTCATGGGGCTGACGTTGGCTCCCATGATTTCGGCGTACCTGAAGTTTCTGCCCAATGGCGGCCAACTGGTTATGACCGCCATTGGTGGCACGGGCCTGATTTTTCTCGGACTGTCCGCCTACGCCCTGGCGTCAGGCAAGCGATTCAACAACTGGGGCGCGAGCCTGATGGCCCTTGGCATCGTGGCCATGGTCGCCATGGTCGCCAATATCTTCCTGCAGATTCCGGCCCTGTCGATGGCGGTCAGCGCGCTGTTCATGCTGTTCTCGAGCGCCGTCATCGTCTGGCATACCGGAGAAATCGTGCACGGCGGCGAAACCAACTACATCAGCGCCACGGTTGGCCTTTACGTCAGCATCTACAACATTTTCGTCAGCTTGCTCAGCCTGCTGGGCATGGGCGGCAGCGACGAGTAACCGCGCTCCAGATTCAGTCTGAGTACTGAATCGGCAACCTTAATTTTCGAAGCGGCCCTTGCGGCCGCTTTTTTTATGGGCTATTACGGTTACATGTTTGAACACTCCGACTTTGACGAGCACGAATGCGTGCACATGGCGACCGATGCCAGCACCGGCCTGCGCTGCATCATCGCCATCCACTCCTCGCGGCTCGGACCAGCCGCAGGCGGCTGCCGCATGTGGCCCTATCGCAGCACCGCCGAAGCGTTGACCGACGTGCTGCGCTTGTCGCGCGGCATGAGCTACAAGAATGCGCTCGCCAACCTGCCTCTGGGCGGAGGGAAGTCGGTCATCCTGGGTGATCCGGCCCGACACAAGTCACCGGCACTGTTCAGCGCGTTCGGTCGCATCATTGACCGTCTGGGCGGGCGCTACATCACCGCGGAGGATGTTGGTGTCACCGAGGCCGATATGCAGAACATCGCGCGCTCCACCACCCATGTGGCGGGGCTGCCACGGACAGCTGATCATACGAACTCGACGAATGAGAACCAGGCCGCCGGCGGCGACCCTTCACCGAAAACAGCCAGAGGCATTCTGGCCGGCATTCGGGCGGCACTGGAAGAGCGCCACGGGTCCGCAGAGCTGGCCGGGCGGCATATCGCCGTCCAGGGTCTCGGTGGCGTAGGCGGGCACCTATGCCGTCTGCTGCATGCTCATGGCGTGCGATTGACCGTAGCGGACCTGCGCCCGGACCGCTGTGCCGCCATCGCTGCGGATACCGGCGCGGCCGTAGTCTCCAGTGATGCCATCCTGGGCATTGCCGCCGATGTCCTGGCGCCTTGTGCCCTGGGCGGCGTCCTGAATCCGGACAGCATCCCGAAACTGCAATGCGCGATCGTGGCCGGCGGCGCCAATAACCAACTTCTGCGCGACAGTGACGGGGAACGGCTGGCCGATCACGGCGTCCTCTACGCGCCGGACTACGTGATCAATGCCGGCGGGATCATCAATGTCTGCGGTGAACATGTCGGCCATTGGTCCGAAGCCGAGGTCAATCGGCGCGTCGACGCGATTGGTGACACCTTGCGTCAGATTTTTTCGCAGGCGCGCGCGTCGGGTGAGCCGACCCACCGCGTCGCCGACCGCATGGCCCGGATTCGTATCGGCCTGGAAACCTGATCAGGCGGCGCGATCAACGGCTCGGTCAGCCGCTTCCGCTGTTGTGCCAGGGGCCTGAGCGGCATGACCGCTGCCAGCGCGCAACGCCCGACCCATACGGATCTTGCCCAGGTTGTCGCCGTAATCCTTGCCGTTCCAGGCAAGATGCCCGGCGATCCACACGGTTCTGACCACGCCGTCAGAGCGATTGACCATCTGCTCATGGCCAAGCACATCCCGATACTGCAGCCGGGTATGCGCATCGCTGTCGTAGCGCGCCAGCGCGAGCGGATCGATAAGCACCATGTCGGCGACGCGACCCACGGCCAGGACACCGGCATCGACGCCAAAAAACTCCGCCGGAACCCGGGTCAGACGTGCAACGTGGCGCGCCACGGTACGCAAGCCTTCACGCTGCGCAATCTGCAGGCCGCGCAGGTTGCCGTCATAGAACGCCATGTTGGTCAGGTGCGCGCCGGAGTCATTAAACCCCGGCAAGGTCAGCGGATGGAACAGCAGTTTGCGCACGACCTCCGGGCGATCATTGGCGGCGAGTACGGACCAGCGCAGGTCGGTATCGAAGTGCTCCAGCATCGCCAGAAAGAAGTCGCAGTCATCGTCCACCGGGCCCCGCAGTGCCGCAAAAGCCGTGAGCTCCTCAGGCTCCAGCGCCTCCTGTCGGTCGGACTGCCATTGCTGGAAGCGCGCAAAGACATCCGCCAGTGAGCGCCCTTCCCAGCATGGCAAAGGCCGCTCGGTCATGCGCATGTCGGCCAGATCACGGCGCAGGGTGTCATCCATGATGCCCAGCCAGCGCTTGATCCGGGCCAGACTGAAGCCCCGTTTGTCCGCATACCAGGTGGCCTTGAAGCGCTGCCGGAACGCCGGATCCTGCAGCAACGCGCGACGTGCATCGCGATCTTCGAGATCGGGCTCGATGAGTTCCCGCATCACGGATGTTTCTTCCGCCAGCGGCGTGTGGATGCCATCGGCATAGACGCGGAAGGGCGCCGCCAGCGCCTGGAGACGGAAGTGCCCCTTCAGGAAAATCGAATTCATCAGCCATGACAGCACCAGGCCCATCCGCCCCAGCGAGCGATTGGACACCACGTCCAGGGCTGCCACTGCCGTGACTTTCAGCGGCTTCCCAAACAAGCGGCCGCTGGTCAACGCAAAGGATTTAAGAATCTGCCAGCGGTCATCCTTGGGCGGCGTGGCCTGCCAGACCCGCTCGTGACGCCGCACCACCTGGGTCAGCCGGCGCAGCTCGGCAAAGCTGGCGAACTGGGTGGGAATGCGCACCTTGCGATGCGGATCATTGGAGAGATAGTGAAACGGCAGCGCGTCGGTGGAAAACCCGGCGTAACCCTGCTTCATGGCCTCGTCCAGTAGCTGCTCCATGGTGGCCAGCTCAGCCTCCGTCGGGTCCCGCGCGACCGAGCCGGCCAGGCCCATGACTTCTGCGCGTAACATCGAATGCGGAATCAGCGGCACCACATTGGGACCGAGCGGCAGCGAATCCAGGTGCTGCAGGTAGCTGGCGGTATCCGTCCAGTCAACCCGCTCGGCAACGCTTTGCAGCACCGGCTTGGGCAGGTTTTCCACCCGCGCAAAGCAATCGACGATCGGGTCCTCACCGTTGCGCCGCTGGTTGCCGAAAGCCACGCCCAGAGAGCAGTTGGCAACAACAACCGTGGTCGTGCCGTGCCGCACCACTTCGGGCAGGCGCGCATCGAGCTCCACTTCGAGGTCCAGGTGCGTGTGGATGTCCAGCAGACCGGGCATCAACCACTGGCCATCAGCATCCTTGACCTGATCCGGGCGCTCCACCACCAACGATTCACCGATCCCCACGATTTTGCCCGCGGTCACGGCTACATCACCGATATAGGGTTTACCGCCCCGTCCGTCAAAAATCAGCGCATTGCGCACCAGCAGGTCCGCATGCGCCAGCGTTGTTGTTGTCATGTCTCGTGTCCTGAGCACTTTAATCCTCACCTTAGCGAGGCCACCGTGCGATGTCTGTCGCAATTTCTCCCCGTCGCAAATATTGCTCGCGACGGAACGACGCGCTGCTACTTCCGCTTGCCGCGATCGTGCTTAATCATCCGCTGACGGCGTTTGTACTGCCGTTCACTCAGAACATTTTTCTTGTCTTTATAGGGGTTCTCACCCGAGCGGAAGTTGACCTCCAGCGGCGTCCCCCACAGGTCAAATCGCTCCCGAAACCCGTTAATCAGATAGCGTTGGTAGCTATCAGGCACGCGCTCGGCCTGGTTGCCGTGGACGATGATGCGCGGCGGATTCTTCCCGCCCTGGTGGGCATAGCGCAGTTTCGGTCGCCGTCCACCGACGGTCGGTGGCGGGTGGCGCCGCACCAGATCCTGCAGCGCATCGGTCAGCGCCGGTGTCGGCAGGTCGACGAAGGCGACCCGGGCTGCGCGTCGTACCTTCTGCATCAACTCGCCCAACCCCGAGCCGTGCAAGCCCGACATCCGCTGCACCGCGGCGTAGCTGCAAAATCCCAGCTTGCGCTCGACCTCCACCTCGAAGCGTTGCCGCGCATCGGCGTCGAGGCCGTCCCACTTGTTCAGGCCGAGCACCAGCGCCTTACCGGCGGACGCCACTTCACTGAGGATGCGCGCATCCTGTTGCGACACTTCGGAACGCGCATCGAGCAGCGTGATCACGACGTGGGCCGACTCGATGGCCTGCAGGGTTTTAATGGCGGAGAACTTTTCCACCCGATCCTGAATTTTTCCGCGACGGCGCAAGCCGGCCGTATCAATCAGCCGATAGTGCTCATCATTCCAGATCAGCGGGACTTCAATGCTATCCCGGGTGGTTCCCGGAATCTCGGAAGCAATGGCCCGATCCTCCCGCAGCAAACGATTAAACAATGTGGACTTGCCGGCATTGGGACGGCCGACCAACGCAAGACGAATGGCATCCTCCGCACTGCCCTCGGGCGCACTGTCATCTTCGACCACGGCTGGCGGAAGGCGGGCCACGATCTCCTCAGCCAGCCGGGTCAGCCCTTGCCGGTGAACGGCAGCAATACACACCGGCCCGTCGAGGCCCCAGCCAAAAAACTCGCTGGCGGCCGTGACCTTGTCCAGACCCTCGGATTTGTTCACCACCAGCAACATCGGGCGGCCTCGGGTACGCAGCTCGCGCAGCACATGGTCATCAGCGGCGGTGACGCCCTCGCGCGCATCGACGACGAAAACGACCAGATCCGCTTCTTCGATCGCGTGCAGGCTCTGTTTTACGATGGCGGCGTCGAGCGCCTGATCCACATCGGCCACGATGCCGCCGGTATCGATCAGGATCAGCGGACGCTCAAGCAGACGGGCGAGACCGTAGCGGCGATCTCGCGTCAACCCCGGCTCATCGGCCACCAGTGCATCGCGCGACCGGGTCAGCTGATTGAACAGGGTGCTTTTGCCCACATTGGGGCGCCCGACCAGGGCCACCAGCGGTGCACTCATCGGGGGTGTCCTTGTCAGCGTGAAGCCAGGCTGAGTGGCTCGACATCAAGTGAGGAGAATCGACCGTTCTCGGTCAGCACCAGCAACCGCTCATCGGCACCGCGGCCCAGCCAGTTGACGCCACCACGGGCGATCCGCGTACGTCCGATAATGCGCCCGTCAGCCGCAGACAGCACGTGCACATAGCCATCGAAGTCACCGACCAGCACGTTGCCCTTGTAAGGCACGGCTGCAGTCAGGCGACGATACTCGAGGTTGTCGTTAGTCCAGACCGCCGCGCCGCTGCGCGGATCGAGGCAGCTCACCGCATCGTCCTTGTCGACCACGTAAAGGCAGGTCTCATCGATGCTCGCCCCGGTGTACCCGCCAACGCTGCGCTCCCAGATGAGCTGGCCGCCGTCCCGGCGAATCACCTTGGTCGTTCCGGCCGTGCTTACCGCCACAATGACCGGACCGGCCAGCAACAAGTCGCCATCGATGTCGGTCAACCGCTCCACTTCCGAGCGCCCGGTGGGCTCGGCAATGGATTGCTCCCAGACCAGGGACCCATCGGCCCGATCCAGCGCCTTGACCCGACCGGTGGACGTGGCCAGCAACAGCAGGTCATCGGCAACAACCAGCGGGGCGTTACCGCGCCAGGTCAGCTGCGGCACCGTCAGCGGAACCACCCAGCGCGGCTCGCCGGTGGTGGGCTCCAGGCCATGCAGGCGGCCGTCTTCGGTCTTCACGGCGAGCAACCCGGCATCACCTGCCGGTACGGTCTGTACTTCGCTGGAAAGCATCTGCGTCCAGAGTTCGCTGCCATCGGTCGCGGCCAGCGCCATCAGGCCGCCATCGCGGTCACCGACAATCAGTTGCCCATCGACCAGTACCGGGCCGGCACCAAGACGGCGCCCAGTTTCCACACTCCAGTTCCGCTCACCATCCGCAGAAAGCGAATGGACGCGACCCTGGGCATCGGCAACGAATACGCGCCCGGCCACAGCAATCGGACGCAAGGCACGCAAAGTACCGACGGCGCCAATGCTTTGCGACCATTGGCGAAGCACCTGCACTTCGACATCACGAATCTGCTTTAGCTCAGCCGGCTCAAACCGCGGCGTGCTCGAGCAACCCGCGATGGCCAACACCAGCAGCCCGCCCGCGACACGCGCGATATGCCGCATCAGGAGCTGCCCCCGACCCTGGCCAGCTTGGCGTTGAGCGCATCCACGGCTGGGCTACCGGCCAGCATGGGCAGAGCTTTTTCCCAGGCGGCCCGCGCGGCTTCAAGGTTGCCGCGCGCATATTCAATATCCCCCCGCAATTCCTCGCGGCTGCCCGAGTAGGCTTCCGGGATGGCCTTGTCGAGGGTAGACAGAGCGTTCTCGGCATTGCCACCAGCCCATTGCGCACGGGCCAGACGCAAACGCAGCATCCCGGCCAGCACCGGTTCCGGCCCGCTATTCAGGGCCTGCTGCAAATACTCTTCAGCAGCGGCCCAGTCGTCGCTTTTGGCGGCCAGCGCCGCGCGCATGGCCAGCGCTTCCACAACGTAGACACTTCCGGGGTACGCCTCCTGCAGTGCGGCCAGCGCGGTATCCGCGCGATCAGCGTTCTCGACCGCCACCGCTCGGCTGACATCCTCAAACATCACCGAGGCTTGCATGCTGCGGCTTTCGCTGCTCCGCTGCCACTGCTCCCAGCCGACCAGACCGCCGATGCCCACGGCCAATCCCACAATCAGCGCAAGACGGTTTTCCCGCCACCATTGTTGCAGTTGTTCAACTTGTTCCTGATCGGTCTTTTCGAGTTCCACGTTTCTCTCGTTCTCTGAGCTAGGACATGTAAGGTGAAGCGGGCCTCAGCCCGTTTGCGCGCACATCTTATCGAGTTGCGCGATCAGCTCGGCATCATGCGGCGGGGCGGTGTCGTTCTGCAGGCGTGTCCAGTCGCAATGACCGGGTTTGACGACCAACCGAATCCGCGCCGCACTGGCGGCTGCCCGCTTGATCTGGCCCTTGAGCCGGCCGTCGCCACCATCGACGATGACCGTCCCGCCACAGCGGCGCAACTCCTGCGCATATTGCAGAGCCCGGACCGCCGCGCCCTCGCCTTCGTGGCAGACATAAACATCCGCTACGGATGCCACCGCGGGCACGCCGACGGCCTTCTGCAGCAAGAGGACGCGCTCCATGCCCATCGCAAAACCACAGGCCGGAACATTACCGCCCCCGAGCTGCTCGACCAGGCCGTCATAGCGACCGCCGGCGAGGACCGTGCCCTGGGCGCCCAGCTGGGTCGTTGTCCACTCGAAGACCGCATGATTGTAGTAATCGAGCCCGCGGACCAGCCGCGGATTCTCGACATAGGCGATGCCCAGCGCGTCGAGCCCGGTACGCAACTGCGCATAGTGCTCTCGCGATTCGTCATCGAGATGCTCGGCAAGGGCCGGCGCCGTCGCCAGCAGGGCCTGTGTTTCCGGGTGTTTGGAATCGAGGACGCGCAGCGGATTGCGCTCGATACGGTTGCGGCTGTCCTCATCCAGCGCATCGCGGTGCGCCTGCAGCCACTCGCGCAGGGTATCGCGGTACCGGGCGCGCGCCGTGGCACTGCCAAGCGTGTTTAATTCGAGTTGCACGGCTCCGGCCACGCCGGCGGACCGCAACAAATCCGCTGAGAGCGCAATGACTTCCACGTCCGCCGTCGCCCCGGCAGTACCGAAACATTCGACCCCGACCTGATGAAACTGCCGGTAGCGGCCCGCCTGCGGTCGCTCATGCCGAAACATCGGCCCGGTGTACCACAACCGGCACTGCGCGTTGTGCAGCAGACCGCCATCGATACCGAGTCGGACCGCCGATGCGGTGCCCTCGGGACGCAGGCTCATGGCATTGCGGTCACGGTCCACGAAGGAAAACATTTCCTTCTCGACGATATCGGTCACTTCACCGACGCTGCGCGCGAACAGGTCGGTGGACTCCAGAATCGGCATGCGCACCTGGGCGTAGCCGTAGGCGGATAGTGTGCGCTCGCAGGACGCCTCGAGCGCCAGCCAGGCCGGGGTGTCGCCGGGACCGATATCCGGAAAGCCGCGCAGTGCGCGAATGCGCGCCGCTGTGCTCATGAGGACTCCTCGCGAGCACACCGCCGGCGCTCGACTTCGCGACGAACCAGCTCGTCCAGGCCGATGACCAGGTCATCGTTTTTCAACTTGCCGGAGATCTGGCCCGCCTGAAACACGGTGTTGGGGTACCCACCGGTGATGCCGATATCGGCCTCGCGAGCTTCACCCGGGCCGTTAACTACGCAGCCGATTACCGCCACATCCAGTGCTTCGTCGATGTCCTCGAAGCGTTCTTCCAGTGCGTTGACGACCTTGACCACGTCAAAGTTCTGCCGTGAGCAGCTGGGACAGGCAATCAGATTGATGCCACGGGAGCGCAGATGCAGGCTCTTGAGGATGTCCCAGCCCACCTTGACCTCTTCGACGGGATCCGCCGCCAGCGAGACCCGTAAGGTGTCGCCGATGCCCTCGGCCAGCAGCATGCCAAGACCAATGGCCGACTTAACCGCCCCGGCCCGCGCGCCGCCGGCTTCGGTAATGCCCAGATGCAGGGGTTGCTCGATCTGACTGGCCAATTGCCGATACGCGGCAATGGTCATGAATACCTCGGAGGCCTTCAGGCTGATCTTGTAATCGGGGAAATTGTGGCGGTCGAGGATGTCGATATGGCGAAAGGCTGATTCCACCAGCGCCGCCGGGGTCGGCTCGCCGTATTTCTGCTGCAGGTCCCCTTCCAGCGAACCGGCGTTGACGCCGACCCGAATCGGGATGCCGTGGTGCCGCGCACAAGCGATGACCTCGGCCACCTTGGCTTCCGAGCCGATATTGCCGGGGTTGATGCGCAGGCAATCCGCGCCCTGCTCCGCGGCTACCAACCCCACCCGGTAATTAAAGTGAATATCGGCAATCAGCGGAATATCGACGGCTTTGCGGATCTTTCCAAAGGCGGCGGCCGCGTCCATCGTCGGCACCGACACCCGCACCAGATCCGCGCCAGCCTTCTGCAGCGCGCGGATTTGCGCGACCGTGGCATCGACGTCGCAGGTCTCGGTGTTAGTCATGCTCTGCACCGAGATGGGCGCATCACCGCCCACCGTCACCGAGCCGACCTGAATGGGCCGCGACTTGCGCCGGGGAATGCTGTGCGCGTATCTCATCGTGGCACTACCGTGCCGTTTCCGGCGATGGTGATGCGTACCCGGGCCGCCGAATCCTGATAGCGCTGCAAATCCAGCTCTCGACCGCCGTATTGCACCTGGAGCGTGTGCGCCATTCCGAGATTCACCCGATAGGGCGGCTCGCCCTCGACTTGCACCTGCTCCTCAGGCCCCACCAGCCGGTAGACCAGCCGGTTGTTGAGCGCATCGGTGACCTCCATCCAGGCGGGCTGCGGCCCGGTGCGAATTTCCAGGCGATTGGGCGGGACAACGCCGACGCTACGCGCTGATGCGTCGTTAGGAGGCGCGTCACCACGGGACATGCCAGCCTCGGGAAGGTCGCGCGCCGCCGCGTCCTCCGCGGGGACATCCCCCGTTGCCGCAGGCGGAGCCGGGTTGGTCCGCGCGAAATCCACCACCGGCGGACGCCGACTGGCGGGCTCACTCAGCACCGGATCTGCCGCCTGTGCGGGCGGGCTCACACCGGGGCGCACGTCGGTTATCGTCTCGTCGACGATCGCCGGAGCGCGCGTTGAATCCCCTGACTGAAAGAAGGCGAAAAACACCACCGCCACCACAGCCAGCAGGGCCATGACCGGCAATACCCGCTGCCATGACGAGGGCGCGTTGTACGGAATGCTGTCGCGTTGCTCGATGCGCGGCACCGGCGACGGGCTTTCCGTCAGTTGCTCGTAGGCCGCAAGCACCGGCTCGGAGGCGACCTGCAGCGCTTTCGCATACCGCCGGTAGTAGCCGCGCGCATACACAGGCAGCCCGAGCGTGGCGAAATCATCCGCCTCAATCGCCATCACCAGTGACAGGCCCAGGTTGGCCGCACGCGCGGCATCCGCGCGGTCGATTCCTCGCTCCTCGCGCGCCCGGCGTAGCTGACGTCCGGGTGATTCGGGAGGTGCAGGCCGTACCGTCGCGTCCTGCGGGTCGGTGTTATCGGTCATGGTGACGGAGTTCCCCGGTCCGTGGATCGATCTGCTGCAGCACAACCGGACTCATGATCTCCAGTTGTTGTTCGTAATAGTCGCGCTCATTGTCAATATCCAGCGCGATGGCGCTACGCAGGCCCACCACCGCGCCGCGCACATTGGCCGGCGCTGCCGATTCATAGCGTTGCAGGAACATCCGCGCCCGCCACCAGTCGCGCTGCACGACAGCCCGCTCGGCCAGCGTCAGCAGATACTGACCGGAATTGGGCGCGGTGCGCAGGGCATCGAGTAACACTTCATCGGCCGCCACGCCCCGGTTGTTGCGCAGCAGGCATTCACTCCAGCGGGTCAGGGACTCCGGATCGCCACTGCGAATGGCCGGCGCGAACACCGCACCGGCTTCATCCACCAGCCGAGCGTTGCAGTACCAGTCGGCAATCGTCTTGCGCAGTTCACGCTGATCACCCACCTTGCGGGCGGCCTCATCAATCAATTGGCGGCCTTCGATCGTGCGGCCCTGCTCGAAAAAGACCAGCCCCATGCCGTAGATCGGCCCGGCGTCTTTCGGTGCGAGATCACGAGCGCGAACGAATTTTTCCTCCGCCACATCAAAACGGCCCTGGCGCAAATAGCCAAAACCGAGTTCGGAGTACAACCGCGCCGCCTTCGCCGGATCATCCGGGCGCACGTTGACCTGCTCGGTGACACAGCCGCCGAGCGTGACCAGCATGACCAGCGCGAGCGCGGGCCATCGGCGCAGCGACAACAATGCCCTCATTGCACCACCACCGGAATGTCTCCCAGACGCCGTCGCTGCCGGCTGCGCACCTCGCCGACCAGCTGCCCGCAGGCCGCAGCGATGTCATCACCACGGGTCTTGCGCACCGTGGTGATGATCTTCTTGCGTCGCAGCACATCCGCAAAGCGCGCGGTGGCCTCCGCCGACGAGCGCTGGTATCGCGTGCCCGGGAAGGGGTTGAACGGGATCAGATTGACCTTCGCCGGCATGTCGCCGAGCAGACGCGCCAGCGCCTGCGCATCCGCCAGACTGTCATTCACGCCATCGAGCATCACGTACTCGTAGACGATGTGCATTTGCCGCTCGCGTTCGGCCGTGTAACGCCGGCAGGCGGCCATCAGGTCGGCCAGCGGATATTTGCGGTTGATCGGCACGATGACATCGCGCAGGGCATCCGTGGCTGCGTGCAACGAGACGGCCAGCGCCGTGTCCACTTCGCCACGCAGGCGATCCATGAACGGCACCAGCCCCGATGTGCTGACCGTCACGCGGCGCTTTGACAGGCCATATCCGAGGTCATCGAGCAGGATACGAATCGCCGTCACTACCTGATCGAAGTTGGCCAGAGGCTCGCCCATGCCCATGAACACAATGTTGGAGATGATCCGGCCCTCGCGCGGAATCGCCCCCAGCGCCTTCTGCGCGTACCACACCTGAGCGATGATTTCCGCCGCACTGAGATTGCGCGAGAACCCTTGAGTGGCGGTGGCGCAGAACTGGCAGTCCATGGCACAACCGACCTGGGAACTGATGCACAGCGTGCCCCGGTCCGCTTCAGGAATGAAAACCGTCTCTACCGCATTGCCGGCTTCCAGCCGCAGGACCCACTTGCGGGTGCCATCGGTGGACACATCCTCAGCAATCAACTCCGGGGTCGCGACCGTCGCTTCCTGCTGCAACTTCTCGCGCAGGCTTTTCGACAAGTCGGTCATCGCCGCGAAGTTCGACTCGCCGCGCTGATAAATCCATGGCATCACCTGCCGCGCGCGGAAAGGTTTCTCTCCGCGCGCAGCAAACCAGTCCTCAAGCCCCCGTCGATCGAGGCCCAGGAGATTGGTGGGAGTCGTCATGAATGTAGGCGATGACCGGGAACGGCCCCGCTCTCAGCGACCGCAGAGGTCCGTGTCGGCAAAGAAATAGCGAATTTCCTGCGCGGCCGTTTCCGCGGCGTCACTGCCGTGCACCGCGTTCGCGTCAATCGAATCGGCGAAGTCCGCGCGAATGGTCCCGGGAGCGGCGTCTTTCGGGTTGGTTGCGCCCATCAAATCGCGGTTCGTGGCAATCGCGTTTTCGCCTTCCAGCACCTGCAGCATGACCGGACCGGAGATCATGAACTCCACCAGGTCATTGAAGAACGGACGCTCGCGGTGCACGGCATAAAATCCTTCGGCCTGGGCACGCGATAACTGGGTCATGCGGGCAGCCACGACCTTGAGGCCGGCCTTCTCGAAGCGGCTGTAAATCTGGCCGATAACGTTCTTGGCAACGGCGTCGGGCTTGATGATGGAGAAAGTGCGTTCGATGGCCATGGCGAGGTCAACCTGAAAGTGGGAGAAATAAAAAAAAGCAGCGAATGGCGCGCGGTCTGCGCAAGCTGCCTAACTCCCCATTTTATCCGGAAACCACGTCCTTACGCAGGGCAAAGCTCTCGCCACAACCGCAGTCAGCTTCCGCATTGGGGTTGCGGAAGCTCCAGCGCCGATTGAATCCGTCACCAGTAAAATCAACTTCCGTGCCGTCAAGGGCCGTCAGGCTGTCAGGCGGCACGACCAGTAACGCGCCGTCGCGCTCGAAACAATGCTCGTCCGGCGCCACCTCCTCGGCGTAATCCAGTGCGTATGCAAAACCGGAGCACCCGGCGGTTCGGACACGCAGTCGAATTCCAACCCCGTGCCCGCGCTGAGCAATTTGTTGGCGAATGCGATCGGCAGCCGCCGCGGTCAGAGTCAACATGTCAATCCTTGCCTGATCAATGCAGGCGTATACACATCAAAAAATCTTAGCCCGTCAATCCCGCGAGGAGTGTGACAGTTCCCGCCACGCATCCCACAGTTCACGCACCATCACAGCACAGTATCGCTGTCCTGCTCCTAAGTGGAGACTGTTCAGAGCGACTTCAAGTTCCACTCGCCCGGCGGCATCGTCCGCGCCAGACTCATCGGTGCGGTTGCGGACCTCGCACAGGCACTCCAGCGCCGCGGTGAGCCATGGCGACGCATGCGCCCGCCAGTAGCAGCGGCCGCCGTTCCCCTGATAT
>JBDNBC010000275.1:0-6165 GCA_039768115.1 Oceanococcaceae bacterium | reverse complement strand
GCAAGATGTTCCTGCCACAGGTGGTCAAATCCGCCCGGGTGATGAAAAAGGCCGTGGCCCATCTGATCCCCTATATCGAGGCCGAAAAAGCCAAAAGCGGGCCAGCCAAGAACAACGGCCGGGTGCTGATGGCCACCGTCAAGGGCGACGTGCACGACATCGGCAAGAACATTGTTGGTGTGGTCCTGCAGTGCAATAACTTCGACGTCATCGACATGGGCGTGATGGTCTCGGCCGACAAGATCCTCGCCGCCGCGAAGGAACATGAAGTCGACGTCATCGGCCTGTCCGGCCTGATCACGCCCTCACTGGACGAGATGGTTTACGTCGCCAGCGAAATGCAGCGGCTGGGCATGGAGATTCCGTTGCTGATCGGCGGCGCCACCACCAGCCGCGCGCACACCGCGGTGAAGATTGACCCGAGCTATGACCACCCCGTGGTCTGGGTCAAGGACGCTTCCCGCTCGGTGCCGGTGGTGTCCAGCCTGCTCTCGGAGACGGGACGCGCCAAGCTGATGGAGCAGACCCGCAACGAGTACGACGGCATCCGCGAGCGCCACGCCGCCAAGCGCGGACGCGAGAAATTCGTCACGCTGGAGGCCGCGCGCGCCAACCGCCAGAGCATCGACTGGTCGGCCTACACGCCGCCCGCCCCGGCCAGCACCGAGCCGCAGGTGCTGCGCAACTACCCGCTGGCCACGCTGCGCGAGTACATCGACTGGACGCCGTTTTTCATCACCTGGGAGATGAAGGGCCGCTACCCGGACATCCTCAACAATCCTACCCAGGGCAGCGAGGCGCGCAAGCTGTTTGCCGACGCCAACGCCCTGCTCGACCAGATCATCGACGAAGGCTGGCTCGAAGCCCGTGCCGTCTGCCAGATCTCCCCTGCGCAGCGGGTGGGCGATGACGATATCCGCGTGCACACGACGGCCGGCGAACTGACCCTGTGCGGCCTGCGCCAGCAATCCGAGCACCGCGCCGGCATACCGCATCACTGCCTGGCCGATTTCATCGCCCCGGAGGACGCCGACAAGGCCGATCACCTCGGCGCCTTTGCGGTGGGCATCTTTGGCGCAGCCGAAAAATCCGCCGCCTACAAAGAGGCCGGCGACGACTACAACGCCATCATGATCGAGGCCCTGGCCGACCGTCTGGCCGAAGCCTTTGCCGAGCACCTGCACGCCCGCGTGCGCCGCGAATTCTGGGGCTACGCCGCCAACGAAGGGCTGGATAACGCCGCCTTGATTGCCGAGAAGTACCAGGGCATCCGTCCCGCCCCCGGCTACCCCGCCTGCCCCGAGCACACCGAAAAGGCCAAGCTCTGGCAGTGGCTGGACGTCGAGCAGGCCATCGGCATGCAGCTCACCGACTCCTACGCCATGCAGCCCGCTGCTGCGGTCTCCGGCTGGTATTTTTCGCATCCCGAGTCGCACTACTTCGTGACCGGGCGCATGGCCGCCGACCAGATCGCCGATTACGCCCAGCGCAAGGGCTGGACGCTGGAAACCGCCGAGCGCTGGCTGGCGCCGTATCTGGGCTATGACCCGGAGGATTGACGGCCAAAAAGCTAGCCGACCACCCCCAGCCTATAAGGCCCGGAACCAGCTCTCGTAGTTGCGCGACGGGTTCGTCTGGCTGACCGTGTGGCCGTTCTGGCGTGCCCGGTGGGCGCTCGCCGCATGGGCACGCATCGCCCGCGGGGACTGGCCGAACTCCGCACGGAAGGCGCGGGTAAAGCTGGAGGGGTTGATGAAACCCAGATCGTGAGCAATGGCCCCGATGGTGCGATGCCGTTGGCCGGGTGCGCACAGGTGTCGGGCGACAGCGCGCAGCCGTTGCCGCTGCACAAAATGCATCACGCCGCCCTCCTGCTGATAGAGCGCCTGCAGCCGGCTGCGCGAGCAGGGCACGGCGGTGGCGATCTGCTCGACAGTGAGCTCGTGCCGGGAAAGCAGCCGCGCGATGACCCGATCCGCCCGCATTCGCAGTGACAAGCCCAGCGCATGATCCTGGTGGACAGGTGTGTCGCCCAGCCCTGCGGCCACGGTGGCGGCCGCCAGGGCGACGGTGGGCGCGATCAGGCTGTCCGCCTGCGCCGGCGTCATGTCAGCCGTCATGGCATGCAAGGTCTGCACGTGGGCGCGCAATAGCTGGGCGACCGGCGTGTGGGCCTTAACCACGGCCAAGTGGGCATCCTCGAGCTGCGGCACCTGCGCGGCCACGAGATGGCGCGGCACCGTCAGCGTCAGACTGCGCATCGTGTCGTGATAGGTACGCACCGGCTGCGTCATGTCCATGATGAAGACATCGCCCGGCGCGCATTCCTGCTCGCGGCCTGCGGTGAGGATGCGGCACGGCCCCTCAAAGCCGAACTGCAACATCAGCACATCGACACTGTCGCGAGCGATCCAGGCGGCGTCACGATCATAGTTTGCCGCCGTCGAGGCGAAATCCGTCAGCACCATCGGGCCGATCAGGGCGTTGTCGGCGCGGGCAAAGAATCCCTGCCGGCGCCACGTGGGCGTGGCGGTGTAATCGAACAGCACGCTGAAACTGTCGTGCCAGGCGTCGTAGCGATCCGCCGCCGGGAGATCGCGGGTATCGAAGACCGAGCGCGGAATCGTCTGCATCGCTACCTCGGGGACTCAACGGCGGAGCCACGGCAGGGAGTGGTCGCCGGGCACAAAAGACAGGATGCCCGGCACATGTATAAACCGTAGCACGCCTACCCTTAAGGCATTCTTGGTCTGTCTTGCGCCAGGCCCCACTGTACGGGCACCCCTGGGGTGAGCGTGTCGGCCCGGAGGCCTTCGATAATGAAAAAACATCTTGCCCTCGCAACCGGCCTCACGGCCCTGCTGCTTGCCAGCACATCGGCACAGGCGGTGCTGATGAGGATCACCCTCAACCTTGATGGCGTGAAATCATCGCCAATGGTGGGCTCCGCCGCTTTCAAGTCGCTCCCGCAGCGCAAACTCCATGCATCGGCGAAGGCACTGGGTGGCGAAACACTGCAAGGAACGCTTGCGGGTGAATGGGACCAGGTTTTCGGCGCCGTGGTCTACCCCGGCGGATTCGCGGACGAACCCGGCGAGTTCTTCTTCGTCGGCATGGCCTTACCGGCCTCGGCAACCGCCCCCGGGCAATACGATGTGCCCGGCTGGCATCGCGAAGGCTTCTTCCTGGATGCGGGCGATGGCGTGCCGCGTCTGGTGGCCGCGGCACTGCTGGACCCTGCGTTCGTGCCTGAAGCCGGTGGCGCGCACAGCGTGGCGGGTCAGCTCTGGGTCTCCCAACACGTGCTGTATCAGGAAATCGAAGAGCTGCAACGCAATCCGGACTTCTATGCCAGCTATCCCCAGGGGGCCATTAACGCAGACTTCTCCTTTGTCACGGACGATGAAGGCCAGGTACTGGAACTGCTGGTGGACATCTACGACGAGTTTGACCAGTACCTCTACAGCGTCCGTCCGCAGCCGGGCGATCTGTATAACCCCGGCTCCACCGCATACGAGCTGAGTCAGCCCGATTTCGTGTTCATCGGATATTTCTTTGACCAGCTCCAGCCCTTCGGCGATGACGTCTCGCTGGTCCGCGATCACATCGTGCCATCGGCTGAATCCGACCCGACCCTGCCAGAGGGTGTCGATACCGCCGATCTGGAGGTGTTTCTGATCCTCGAAGGGGGTCGTGAGACGACGGACGGTGATGCCGAGTTTGCTTACGGTGACCTGATCCCGCTGGGCTACACCTGGGGCGAGGCCAAAACCCTGCTGGAGGGCGACGTTGGCGCCGAGCCGGATGCCGGTGGCTCAGGTGGCAGCGGTACGACGGGCCTGCCCCTGCTGATGGCACTGCTCGGTCTGGGCAGGGCGCGCCGACGGTGGGACGGGGCACAACGTCACTGAGGCTTGAAAACGCCGACCGATAACGCCCGGGGGCGCCTGCGCCGGGGCTGCGGTCGGCTGCTGTTGCAGGCCCTCAGCGGTGCGCTGGTCTGGGCCGCCAGCCCGGGCCTGGGCGAACAGTTCTGGCTGGCTGCCGTAGCCCTGGCACCGCTGTTTCTGAGCTTGCACGGCACGCGCGGCTGGCGCGCCGCCGCCTGGGGCGGCCTCGGCGGGATGCTCTACATCGTGCCGGGCAAGTGGTCGACCTTTGCCACCGCCATTGCCACGATGGGCGTGTCAGCCCTCGCCCAGGTGGCTTATGTCCTGATCTTCTTTGCGTTGTTTGCCCTGCCGTTTGCGCTCTTTGCCTGGGCTTGGCAACGCCTGAGCGCTTATCACGATGCAGCCGCTGCCTCCTGGCTGGGCGGCTTCGGCCTCACTGCGCTGATTCTGCATGTGCCAACGGTGTTTCCGTACACACCGGCCGTGATGCTGACCGGCTCCCCCGTGCTGATCCAGCTGGCCGATGTGGGCGGCGAGCCCTTATTGCTGGGCTTGCTGCTGACCCTGAACATCGGCTTGGCGCAGCTCATTGCCGAGCGCCGACTATGCTGGTCGAGCGGCGTGGCCGTGCTGGTGCCACTGGCCGTGACCCTGAGCTACGGCGCTTACAGCCTGCCGCACTGGCAGGGCCCGGCGCAGCCATCCCTCTCGGTGCTGACCCTGCAGGGCCAGTGGCCCTGGCGGTCCGGCGATGGCCTGCTGCTCCGCGATCGGATCGGCAGCCGACCGCTGTCATTGGTCGAACTGACCCGCGCGGGCCTGGCCGCGTCGCCGAACTGTGATCTGGTCATCTGGCCCGAGTCGGCCCGCGTGCCCACCCTGCCGGATCGCACCTGCGCGCGGGGCGCCACTCTGGCTGCGGAGCTGGGCGTTCCGATCCTGGCCACCTGCCACGTCCCCCACGAACAGGCGCAAAGTTTCGCCGCCCGGCTGTATACCCCGGACGGTCTCGCGGGCGAGCATCGCAAGTCCCGGCTGGTGCCGATGTACGAAACGCGCTGGCGTGAGGACACCTTTTCGCTGCAGCCCGGCGGCGGCATGCAATTGCTGTCCGCGCCTGATCTGCCGCCACTGGCGCCGGCCATCTGCTACGAAGCCCACTTTCGCCATGACCTGCGCCGCAGCGTGGCCGACGGCGCGCAGTGGATCGCGCACATGGCCAACTTCGCCGTGTTCCGCCACATCGAAATCCACCACTGGGACCTGGCCATGACCCGCCTGCGCGCGGTGGAAACCCGGCGCAGCATCCTGCGCTCGGTGAATGCCGGCATCGCCGGCGTGGTGCAGCCCTCGGGGGAATGGGAGCCTGCGGCCGCGGCGGGCGAGTCGGCGGCGCGGTGCATGCCGGTGCCCGTCCAGTCCGGCCTGAGTGTGTATGCCCGTCATGGCGACCGGCTGTTCTGGATGTTGCTGCTCGGCTTCGGCGCGGCCCTGACAGGGCCGCTCGTCAGACGCCGGCTTCTGCGCGGCCCCTAACCCCATGGCCCGAGACGACAGACGCCAGAATGCCGCGTCTGTCGTCCCGCTGGAGGCCGGTTAGTAGGTCAGGGTCTTCGGCAACTTCTTGGCCTGCTCGACCCAGCTCTCCACATCCGCCCGCGTCGGAATGCGACCGGCCAGATTCAGCGAGTCGTTCACTTCCTTGATCTTCGCATGCAGGTTGTCGGCGCGGCGCGTGGCCAGTTCTTTCACCGTATCCACCCCGGCATGCTCCAGCAGATCCGAAAAGACACCGGAAACACCCTTGACCCGGGACAAATCGGCCCGGTTGGCGATCTCGCGCACCACGTCCTGGGCGACGCCGGCAGCGTCAGCCAGCGACTTGCGTTGCGCCGGTGTGGTCACCAGCTCCAGCAACTCTGTAGCCGTGCTGATACCCCGCCCTGTCAGCTCCTTGGTCATTTCTTCCGTCATGCCCTTAAGTGCGTCGATTTTTGTTGTCATTTATGTACTCCTGAAAAAGCTTCAAGCATTCGCCGCGCCCCCATGGCTATTGCGGCGGAACAAGCAGACACGCACCGTTGAGATGGCGTCTGGAGGCATGAGCATAGGACGATCAGCAGCGAAGATCACCCCATGCCGCATGGCATCGATCGAAACCGCACAGACCGCAGCTAACCTGCAAAGATGAGCGCCCGCCGAAGAATGAAGGATCCACCGAAGTTACCGATGGGAATATCGACCGCGCATGTTCGGGTATGCGACACATGAG
>JBDNBC010000274.1:0-20952 GCA_039768115.1 Oceanococcaceae bacterium | reverse complement strand
GGTGGATCCGGCCACTCTCAGCGCGCTGGACCTGACACTGCCCGAACTCGCGCAGGCCCTGCGCGACCGGTCACAGGACGCGCCCGTGGGCCTGCTGGCCGAAAGCTCCGCGAGCCGCGAGCTGCGCGCCGTGCAAAAGCGCCGCGGTGAATACGCGCTATCGACGCTGTTGCTGCCGGATCGCAGCGGTGAGCACAGCCTGCGGCTGGGCGATGTCGCAAGCATTGATCGCGCACCCAAGACGGATGAGGTGCTGGTAAGCATGGCCGGCGCCCCGGCGGTGGAGCTGGCGCTGTTTCGATCCCGCACGCAGGATGCCCTGGATACGGCGGAAATTGTCAACGACTGGATCGAACGCACTCGCCCGATCCTGCCGCCCGAGCTGTCCCTGCATGTCTACGACGAGCAGTGGAAGCCGCTGCAAGAGCGCATCACGCTGCTGCTGAAGAACGGCCTGTCGGGCCTGGTGCTGATCGTCGCCGTGCTGTACCTGTTCCTGACGGGGCGCGTGGCCTTTTGGGTCACGGTAGGGATTCCGGTGTCATTCCTGGCGACGCTGTTCGTCCTGTACCTCAGCGGCGGCAGTATCAACATGATGTCGCTGTTCGCGCTGATCATGGCGTTGGGCATCATTGTCGATGACGCCATCGTGGTTGGCGAAGATGCAGCTGCGCATTACGATGCCGGCGAGGGCGCCATTGGTGCCGCCGAAGGGGGCGCCCGGCGGATGTTCTGGCCGGTGATCAGCTCCTCGGCCACGACCATCGCGGCCTTTCTGCCACTGATGCTGATTGGTGACTACATCGGCGCGATCCTGTTTGCCATTCCGATGGTCGTGATTTGCGTGATCATCGCCTCGCTGATCGAGAGCTTCCTGATTCTGCCCGGGCATTTGCGCCATTCCCTCGAGCGCATGCACCACCGACCGACCAGTGGCTGGCGGCGTCGCTTTGATGTTGGGTTCGCGCGTTTTCGGGAGGGCGCCTTCCGGCGACTGGTGCGTGCCGCGCTGGGCAATCGCCGGGTCGTTCTTGCTACGGCTCTGGCCGGGTTGGTGCTGGCGATCGGTCTGCTGTCCGGAGGGCGAATCACCTTTACGTTCTTCCCGACGCCCGAGCTCAACGCACTGATCGCCAACGTCGGTTTTGCCGCCGGCACACCGGACGACGAGGTTCAGGATTTTCTCGCCGAACTGGAACGCAGTCTCGGCGTCGTCAACGATGACCTGGGCGGCGACTTTGTGCTGACAGCCGTCGCACGCCAGGGCACCAGCGTGCAGCCGGGCACCAACTTCACGCGCAGTGGCCGCCAGTACGCGCACATGCAAATCGAACTCACGCCCTCGGATGCCCGTGACGTACGCAATGCCGAATTCATCCGCCGCTGGGAGCAGGAAATTCAACTCCCCACCGGGCTCGACACCTTCGGCATATTCGAGCCCTCGATTGGCCCGCCAGGACGTGACATCGAATTGCGACTGGTCGGCCAGGACCTGCCGGCGATCAAGCGGGCAGCTCTGGAACTGGTTGACCTGCTGCAGGCCACGCCGGGCGTGAGCGGTGTTGACGATGACACCCCGTTCGGACGCGAGCAAATTCTCTTCGCACTGAACGCCGAGGGTGAAGCCCTCGGTCTCGATACGCGCGGACTGGCCCAGCAGCTGCGTGCTGCCCTTGACGGCGAACTGGTGCAGATCTATCAAGATGACGGTGCCGAGATCGAGGTGCGTTTGCAGCTCACATCGGCCGACACCGACAGCATCATCGGTCTGAACAACCTGCCGATCCGCACGCCGGCCGGGCGCATCGTGCCGCTCGGCAATGTGGTCAATTTGGATACCCAACGCGGCTTCGATCGCATTCGTCGCAGTGAAGGCCAGCGCGCCATCAAGATCAGCGCCGATGTTGATGAGAGCACCACCAACGCCACTGCCCTGCGCGCGCGCATCAGCCGCGACATTGTTCCCGATATCGAGGCCCGCTTCCCCGTGCGGGTGCAGCAGACCGGTCAGGCCGAGAATCAGGCCAACACCTTTGCTGACATGCAGCGCGGGTTACTGTTCGCGCTGGCGTTGATCTACATCGTGCTGGCCTGGGTCTTCGCCTCGTGGGGGTGGCCATTGCTGGTGATGAGCATCATCCCTTTCGGCCTGGTCGGAGCCATCTTCGGCCACTGGCTGCTGGGCATGGACCTGACCATCCTCTCGCTCTTCGGCCTGTTCGGGCTGTCCGGCATCGTGGTGAATGACTCAATCATTCTGGTCGTGTTCTACAAACAGCTGCGTGAGGCCGGCGTGCCGGTGCAGCAAGCCCTGGAGGATGCGTCCTGCCTGCGCCTGCGCGCTGTGCTGCTAACCTCGCTGACCACCATTGGCGGACTGATACCGCTGATGTTCGAGACCAGCCTGCAGGCGCAGTTCCTGATTCCGATGGCCACCTCCATCGTCTTTGGTCTGGCTCTGGCCACGCTGCTGGTACTGGTGCTGGTGCCTACACTGCTGTCGCTCTACGAACAGTACGTCGCGCGAGCGCCGCGCACGGCAGTGGATTCAACGTTGCTGCAGGACACTGACAACACGGCGTCGGTCGCCGAACAGCACGGCTAGGCAACGAACCGCGGCGATTCTTGTATGCCCTGCAGCTTAGGCTCCGCTCCGGCACACTTCGTCCATATGAGCATCCCATCCCGACGCGTCGCCGATTCCGCCCTGAAAGATCAGGTCTACATGATTTTTCCGAATGACCTGAACGCCCATGAGACGGTTTTTGGCGGGCTGGTGATGGCCCAAATGGACCGCTACGCCGTTGTGGTTGCCAACCGTCATGCGGCCAGTACCTGCGTCACTGCGAGTGTGGATGCGGTGCATTTCATGGCGCCGGCGCGGCGCGGCGACGTGCTGCATTTTTCCGCCGCCGTGAATCGCACCTGGCGTACGTCGATGGAAATCGGCGTCAAGGTGGAAGCCATCGCCCATCAGGGCGGCGAACGCCGACACATCGTCAGTGCCTACTTCACCTTTGTATCGCTGGATGAGCACGGCCGGGCGCGCGCCGTACCGGAAATCGTTCCGGAAACCGCGACCGAACATCACCGTTTCGAAGAGGCGGCCCTGCGCCGGGCCGCCCGCCTACGCCATGCCGAGGAACTCAAGGCCCTGCGCGCGGAGCGCTACGCTGAGTCTTGACCCGGCGGTGACCTAAACGCGTGCGCCGTAGTCGTCGCCGTCCTCGATCTCAACGGGAATAAGGTCCAAGCGGCGCAACCCCAAGGCCAAAGCACTGGCACCCGCGATATACGTTGAGGAGTAGGTCCCGATCACGACGCCCAGAATCAGGGCCAGCGAGAACCCGGCCAGCGCTTCACCACCAATCAACTGCAGTGTGACCAGAACGATGAGGGTCGTCATCGAGGTCATCAGAGTCCGCGACAACATCTCATTGATGGCGGCATTCAGCGTGTCCATTTCGGTACCGTCGCTCTTGCGCCGGAAATTCTCCCGACAGCGATCAAAGACCACGATGGTGTCGTTCAGCGAATAGCCAATGACAGCCAGTACGGCGGCGAGCACTGCCAGGTCGAAATCCCAGCCGAAGACTGAGAAGGCCCCGAGCGTCAGAATGACGTCGTGCCCGAGAGCCAGTACCGCGCCGGCTGAAAACTTCCAGTGAAAGCGCAGGACGATGTACAGAAAAATACAGCCCAGCGCCCAAATCATCGCCAGACCGCCGTTGATGGTCAGTTCGTCGCCCACCTGCGGACCGACATACTCGATGCGCAGCAACTCCACACCGGGCGAGTCGTCGCGCAGGGTCGCCAGGATACGATCGGACAAGTCGGCGGACGACACGTCATCCTGCGGCATCAGCCGCACGAGCACATCGCTGGCGGAGCCAAAGTTCTGCACCAGCGCACCGTCGAATCCGCCGTCGGCGAGCACGCCACGAATACGGTTCAAATCGGCCGCTTCGGGGTACTCCACTTCCACCAGCACCCCGCCGGTGAAATCGATGCCGAAATTCAGGCCCCGGGTTGCCAGGCTGAACAGGGAAATCACAACCAGCAGGATGGATATCACCGCGGTGTAGCGGCGAATCCCCAAAAAGTTGATATGGGTGGGTTTGGATAAGGCGCGCATGAGGTTCTCCGCGAATCAGACTGGCAAGTCCGCCAGCCGCTTGCGCCCGTATAGCGCATTGACGAGGACCCGCGTCCCCACGATGGCCGTGAACATCGAGGTCAAAATACCGATGGACAGGGTGATGGCGAAGCCCTTGATGGGGCCGGTGCCGAAGATGAACAGAATGACCGCCGCGATAAACGTTGTAACGTTGGCGTCGGCAATGGTCACAAAGGCCTTTTCATACCCGGCACTGATGGCCTTCTGCGTGGATGTGCCGGACAGCAGCTCTTCACGTATTCGCTCAAATATCAGCACGTTGGCGTCAACGGCCATGCCCACGGTGAGCACGATGCCAGCAATGCCCGGCAATGTCAGCGTGGCCTGCAGCAACGACAGCGCCGCAATAATCAGGCAGATGTTGATAACCAGACCAACGTTGGCAATGAGCCCGAAGATCCGGTAGTACAGCGCCATGAACACCACGACCAGCGCCAGACCGATCAGCACCGCGCGAAAGCCCTTATCGATATTGTCCTGACCGAGGCTGGGGCCGATGGTGCGTTCTTCCACAATGGCGATCGGCGCCGCGAGCGCACCGGCCCGCAGCAGCAAAGCCAGGTCGCGCGCTTCATTGCTGGTCAAGCCAGTGGTCTGGAAACGCTTGCCAAAGACGCCGCGCACGGTGGCGACAGAAATGACTTCCGTGGTTTCGACCCGCTCACGCACCGCCTCGCCCGCAGCGTTATAACTGACGCGCACTTCCGACTCGCGGAACAGCACGGCCATTAGTCGGCCGACGTTCTGCCCGGTGAAGTCAAACATGCGCTTGGCGCCCTGCCCGTTCAGTGTCACTGACACGGCGGGGGTCCCGGATTCGGTGTCGATGGTCGATGCGGCATCGACAATCTGGCTACCCGTGGCGATGACGTCCGCCTTGAGCAGCAGCGGCCGATTGGTATCGCGCTCGTAGAACAGCTCTGTATCCAGCGGAACAATTCCGGTTTCGGCTGCCGCGCGTGCGTCTTCATCCTCCGCCACCGCGCGGTATTCGAGCGTGGCGGTGGCATCAAGAATGGACTTGGCCTGGGTGGGATCCTTGACGCCCGGCAGCTGGACCAGAATGCGATCACGCCCCTGGCGCTGCACCACCGGCTCGGCGACGCCCAGCTGATTCACACGATTGCGCAGTGTGGTCAGGTTTTGCTTGACCGAAAACTCGATGAGCCGATCAATCTCGGTCTGCGACATGCGGGCCGTCAAGCCGAGCACATCCGTGTTCTCCATACGCTGTACGTCCAGCTCGGAGAACTCGCGATTGATTAACCGCTCCGCCTGCTCCAGGTCCTCAACACTCCGGAACTCCAGCTCAACATTTGAACCGGCCAGGCGCCGGGCGGTGTAACGAATGGGCGGGTCGTGGCGGCGCAGATATCCCGGGAGGTCGCGGGCATACTGCTCTGCCGATTTTTTCAGCACGTGCTCGACATCCACTTCCATGAGGAAGTGCACCCCGCCGCGGAGGTCAAGGCCGAGCGCCATCGGCTTGCCACCGAGGCCGTCACGAAGCCATGCCGGGGTCTGCGGCGCCAGCGAGAGCGCCACGATGTAATCCAGGCCCAGCGATTGTTTCAGGGCGTCAGCCAGACGCAGTTGGTCATCTTCGGAAGTGACGATGATTTCCAGTCGCCCATCGACGTTCCGACCGTGCCGCTCCACCGGGATATCTGCCGCCGCAGCCACCGCCAGGATCGTCTCCTGCTCGGCCTCGGTGACAGCGCTGCCTGAAGCCGGCGACACGACCAGCGACGGCGCATCGCCGTAAAGGTTAGGCAGCGCATAGAGCCCGCCGAGAACCACTGCGGCCACAACCAGCAGGGTCTTCCAGAAAGGAGTGTGATTCATGGGGCTCCCGCCACAAAGGCGCCGGTCAAAATGAAACAGGCGGGGTGTCCCCGCCTCTGGGTCTACAGCTCGGCGAGCGTGCCTTCGGGCAGTACCTGTGCCACCGCTGCCTTCTGCACCTTGATGCGGGTGCCTTCGGCAACTTCAAGGGTCATGTAGACCTCTTTGACTTCCAGCACCTTGCCGGCAATCCCCCCATTGAGGACGACCTCGTTACCCACGGACAGGCTGGCCATCAACTCCTTGTGCTCGCGGTTGCGCTTGGCTTGCGGGCGAATAAGCATGAAATAGAACAGCACCACCAGAATGATCAGCGGGAACAACTGCATCAACAACGACGGCTGTGACGCGGCACCGTCTTGTGCAATGGCGGTGGAAATCAGGAAATCCATGGATAAATGAAGTAATAAGTAAGCCACAAATTATGCCAGAAACCGCTCTCTGAACCCTTTGGCAAAAGCGATGAAGCGACTTTCGGTGATCGCCTTGCGGATATCACGCATCAGATCCTGATAGAACCACAGGTTGTGCAAGGTATTGAGCCGCGCGCCCAGGATTTCATTGCAACGCTGCAGGTGATGCAGGTAGGCGCGGCTGTAGTTCTGGCACGTGGGGCAGGCGCAATCCACGTCAACCGGCCCGGTGTCATGGCGGTGCACGGCATTGCGCAGCCGCACCACGCCGTCACGGGTGAACAGGTGCCCGTTGCGCGCATTGCGGGTCGGCATCACGCAGTCAAACATATCCACGCCGCGCTCAACCGCCTCGAGAATGTCCAGCGGCGTGCCCACGCCCATGAGGTAGCGCGGCCGATCCACCGGCATGACCGGCTGCAGCGCATCAAGTACCGACAGCCGCTCGTCGCGCGTCTCACCCACGGACAGGCCGCCGATGGCATAGCCGGGCAAATCCAGCTCGCGCAGCCGCGCCATCGATTCGCGTCGCAACGCGGCGTGCATGCCGCCTTGGACAATTCCGAACAGCGCATTGGGATTGTCGCCATGCGCCGCCTGGCAACGGCGGGCCCAGCGCGCAGACAATTCCATGGACGTGCGCGCCGCCGCCTCGGTTGCTGGATACGGTGTGCATTCATCAAACTGCATCACGATGTCCGCCCCCAGCGCATGCTGAATGGCGACCGATGACTCCGGCGACAGAAACACCCGGTCGCCGTTAACTGGCGAGGCAAAATGCACGCCCTCTTCCGTCAGCTTGCGCAGCTCGGCCAGGCTCCAGACCTGAAAGCCGCCGGAATCCGTCAGGATGGGGCCATCCCAGTGCATGAAGTCGTGCAAATCGCCATGTGCGGCGATCACCTCGGTACCGGGACGCAGCCACAGATGGAAGGTATTGCCCAGCAGAATCTGCGCGCCCAGCCCGCGAACCTCCTCCGGCGTCATGGCCTTGACCGTGCCGTAGGTGCCCACGGGCATGAAGGCAGGCGTATCGACTACCCCGCGGGCAAAGCGCAACTGGCCGCACCGTGCGTCGCCCTCGCGGGCCACCACCGCGAATTCCATGGGCGTCGGCTCCGGGCCGCGTGATCGCGGATGCCGACTCATGGCGTGGGAGCTCGCTCGGGGATCCACATGGCATCACCGTAGGAAAAGAACCGGTAGCGTGAAGCCACGGCATGCGCATAGGCCGCACGCATGGGCGCATAACCCATGAACGCGCTCACCAACATCAGCAGGGTCGATTTGGGCAGGTGAAAATTTGTCAGCAGCGCATCCACAACGCGAAAACGAAATCCCGGCGCAATGAACAGCTCTGACTCCGCATCACCCACCGGCAACAGCACATCATGCGCGCGGTCACCGGCGAGGTCATCAGCAGCCGGCATCCCGACGCGCTGGGCCGCGGATTCCAGGGCCCGCACCACCGTCGTCCCGATCGCGACCACGCGCCCCCCGCGCGCACGCGTCTGGGCAATCTGCGTGACCAGCGAGGCGTCGATGCTGTAGCGCTCAGAATGCATGCGATGCTGCCGCAGGTCATCCACCCGCACCGGCTGAAAGGTGCCCGCACCAACATGCAGGGTCACTTCACCGATGGTCACCCCGCGGTCGCGCAGCGCGGACAGCACGGCATCATCAAAATGCAGGCTCGCCGTGGGCGCCGCGACCGCGCCGTCATGACGCGCCAGCAGACTCTGGTATCGCGCCCGATCTTGCGCGTCGCTCGCGCGCTGAATGTAGGGGGGCAGCGGAATGTCGCCATGGGCCTCCAGCAGCGCCAGCCAGGGGATATCCGGGCTCTCCACCCGGAAAAATTCACCCTCGCGCGCGCCCATGATCACGCGCGGCATCGCCCCGGCCGCATCAATGCGAACCACCGTGCCCGGCGGCGGCGTTTTGCTAGCCCGCACCAGGGCCCGCGCACTGTGGGCTGTGTCCATGCGCTCGACCAGAATCTCGACCCGGCCGCCCGTGCCTTCTTTGCTGCCCTGCAGCCGCGCGGGCACCACGCGGGTGTTGTTGAACACCACCAGATCGCGTTCCGACAGTTGCGCCGGCAACGCGGCAATCCCCGCGTCCTGGAGCCCCTGGGTGGCCGCAATCAACATGCGCGCATCGCGCCGCTTGGGCAACGGGTGCTGCGCGATCAGATCATCCGGGAGGGTGTAGTCGAAGTCAGAGAGTTGCATGGCGCGCGAAGGCTACCCGTTTCGCCTCACCATTGGTAGACTTCGCGTCCTTCGCTGCCGAAGTGGCGGAACTGGTAGACGCGCCGGATTCAAAATCCGGTTCTGGCAACAGAGTGCGAGTTCGATTCTCGCCTTCGGCACCATAGACACATTTCTGGACCTACCCAGAAGCCCCTAAACCCCCGCCAGACTGGGGTTTTTTGTGCCTGCGATATTTCATCACCCCCCTTCCGAACCCTTGCTGTACCCCAAAGATGGGGGTACAAGATGGGGTACAGAGTCTGTTCGATTCCGCTCTGTACCCCCAAAACGGAAGCCTGCCCATGCCCAAGCGCATAACCACACTGTCCGACGTGGACTGTCGGAACCTACGGCACACCCCTGGGAGCCGTGCTGCAAACCGGCTGCGGGATGGTGGCGGACTGTGGCTCGAAGCCATGGCCAGTGGCCGCAAGGTCTGGCGTCTGCGGTACCGAGGCCCCGCTGGCGAGAACGTGGCGACCATGACGCCGGACTACGGGAAGAAAGGCGGCGGCCTGGCCGATGCCCGCCGCTGGCGGGACAGCGTGAAGGACCTGCTCGCGGACGGGATCGACCCCAACCAGCACGCCAAGGCTCAAGAGCAGGCCCGCCACGCTCAGGCATTGGCCACGTTCGCGGCAACGGCGGACGAATGGCGGCAGCACAAAGCTCCCGGATGGTCGGAGAGCCAACGCCGGAAGATCGAGGGCATCATTCGCGTCAACCTGCTGCCATGGCTGGGGAGCCGTCCCGTCTCAAAGATCACCGCTCAGGAGCTGCTGCACTGCCTGCAGCATGCCGAGAAGCGCGGCCGCCTGGAGACCGCCCACCGGGCACGCGAATGTGCGAGCGCCATATTCCGCCGGGCCGTGCTGCTCGGGCTGCGCACCGACGATCCTGCTGCGGCGCTCAAGGGGGCACTACAACCCAAGCGCGGCCGCAATATGGCCCACCTGACTGACCCGGAGGAAATCGGCGGCCTGCTCCGAGCCATTGACGGCTTCACCGGTTCGCCCGAGGTTGCGCTGGCGCTGCGCCTGCTGCCGCTGGTCTTCACCCGACCGACCGAGCTGCGCGCGGCATCGTGGGCCGAGATCGATCTGGACGCGGCCCTGTGGACGATCCCGGCGGAGCGGATGAAGATGCGCCGCCCGCACGTCGTGCCATTGTCCGAGCAGGCCCTTGCCCTCCTCCGAGAGCTGGAGCCCCTGACACGGCACAGCAAAGCCGGCCTGCTATTCCCCGGTCGTGACCGCCGCAAGCCCATAAGCGAAGCGGCCATGAACGCCGCCCTGCGTCGTATGGGCTACACCACTGAGCAGCAGACCCCGCACGGCTTCCGGCACATCGCCAGCACCCGGCTACATGAGCTGGGCTGGGATAGCCGCGTTGTCGAGCTGCAACTGGCGCACGCGGATAAGAACACCATCCGGGGCATCTACAACAAGGCCGAACACTTGCCCGACCGGGCCCGGATGATGCAGGCATGGGCCGACCACCTGGACGCGCTCAAGGACGGCAAGGCGGACAAGGTGCGACCGATCCGAGCGGCAGGTAGCACGGGCTAAACTGATGACGCGCGCCTAGCCCGACGGGGCGAAAAGCGGACACCTTCACCGCCTGGCGTGCGCTTCTCTTGAAGGGCGCTGAGAAGGATGCGCATGGAGAACAGCAACTACCGCCTGGCGGTAATCGATGACGACGGCAATGTCGTCGCGCCAGTGACCGCCATGCGGGTGATCAAGCCGATGGATGGCAAGGCAGGCAGGCCGAAAGCGACGGCGAAGCACATCGCGGTGCGCCTGTACTTCGAGCTGCAGTTGATCGTGAACAACAGCAAGCGAGGGCTATCGCTCGAAAGGACTGCGGAGCAATTTGGCTACAGCTCGGACCGCGAAGTTCGCAAGATCGTCAACGCCGAAAACGGCGCAGTCCGTGCGGAAGGGCTGACCAGTGTGATCCACGTTGTTGGCGATCAGTGGGGAGTGGTGGCTTTCTGCGGCGATGAAAAGATTTGGCGTGACGGCGATCACCTTCGCACTACGGGCACCGCCTGGTGGATCAGCTACGAGCATTGGAGCGAAGCGAAGCACGGGGTTATTGAGACGGCCGCCAAGATGGAGCCGTGGTCGGATGAGGCGGCGGCCATTCTCGAAGGGGGGGGCAAAACCCCCCCTTAATTTCGCCCCATGGGCCGAAATATTTTGGCCCTTATCTGCCGGGTTGCATCACGGCCAATCTTTGCTCACCCCGTACAGCAAAGGTTCACGCCGTGCCAACTACCACCGAGAAGAAAGCCCTTAGCCAGACGGTCGAGCAGTTCGACTGCCTGCCCGATGCCGCCCTGATCGACCAGAAGACCCTCGAGGTCCTGCTGGGCTGCGGCCCTACCAGCGTCTGGCGCTGGGTCAAGAGCGGCGACGTGCCCCGTCCTGTCCGCATTGGCCTGCGCAGTAACCGCTGGCGGGTCGGAGACATCCGAGCCCTGTTGGCCAAGCGAGCGGCCGCCTGATGGCCGGCCCAACACGACGAAGCCCCGGCGGCAACCGAGGCTCCAAGTCGAAAAACAGCAAGCACCCCAATGATACCGCCGCACAGCGCCAGCGAATACTCCGAGGGCTGCGCGAGGCTGGCGGCAAAGGGCTGACCACCGTGGATATGCGCCGGCAGCTGGACATCATGGAGCCGCATGCCCGGCTGCACGAGCTGCGGTGGACGCATGGCCACAACATCGCATCCACCTGGACGGTAGACACCACCGAGGCCGGCCACGAGCACCGCGTCTGCCGGTACTACCTGATGCCCGGCAAGTGGAAGGGGGTAGCCGCATGAAGACCTGCGCCGCCCCCTGCGACCCCAAGCCGGACACGCTGCCCGGCATCGTCAACTGCGCCACCTGCGGGCAATTCTTTGTCAGCCTGGCATCGCTGCCTGCCAACACCCCGCTGCAGCGCGCCGCCTGGTGCCTGGACACCATGCTCGAGCTGTTCACCATGGCGGCCCGAAGGGATGGACAGGAGCCTGACGACGCCATGCGTCGGCAATGGCTGGACCAGCTGCACGACAACCCGCCGCCCTATTGCGATGCGGAGTTTCTGGCGTGCTGGCAAGCCCTGACGGCCAGCGAGGTGACGCCATGAGGTTGACGACCACCACGGCATCGGCCAATCTGCCCCCGCTGTCCCGACGCATCGGGGCCGGGATTGGAACCCCGAATCACAGAGGCGCACAGCGCCGGGCCACCCCGGCTTTTTTGTGCACGTCAGTCCGTTCTATGGCGGGCAGGCAGGCAGCCGCAAGGCTGGCCGGTTCCTTTGTGCCGGTAGTTCCAACCTGTTCTGCCCGCCGCCTTTACGCCATTGGAACGGCTGTAGGCGGCTCTTTTTCACAAAGGAGCCTGACCATGACTGACAACACCACAACCCCCCGCCCGAATCAGAACCCCCACTGCCGGCCACTCTGGCCCGACAACCTGGACATCCCGCACCACTTGGCACGGCTGCAGCAGGCCAGCTGTGCGGCCCTGACCCTGGCCCACCTGCTGCATGCCGACGACGCCCTGCGCGTGGAAGACGACCCCGAACACAAAGCTCCCACCTTCGGGGAGTACCACCGGGATGGGCTGCACCAGGCTCTGGCTGTGGTGCTGCACGACATTGACGCCCGCGCGGAATGGATGATCGAGGACCACACGCGGCGCAAGGCCGAAGCCATGGAGGCTCACCAATGAGCGCCCGTCATGCCCAGCACCGTGCACAAAAGGCCGAAAAGCGTGTGCATCCGGCCCTGAATCGTGCACAACCCGCCCCGATCCGTGCGCATGTGCTCCCCAGCCGTGGCGAGGTGACGCCATGACAGGCACAAACCACACCCGACCGCGCGAAAAATTCCTGGGGGTAAATAGTCCCGTTAGTCCCGGTAGTCCCGGAAACCCCGCCACCGAAGGGGCGCGAAACCTAGTGCTGACGCGGATCACGAGCACCAAACCCCGCACGCTCACGAAGTCCTACACGCTCCGCGCGGACGGCACGCTCGACAAGCGCACGGTCGCGTCCATGACCGAAGGCCGGGCCGAACAGGTCAGCGTTGCGTCCCTGGCGGACTTCGCCGCCGTGGTGTCCGCGTTGAAGCCCAATCAGGCCCTGACCTACGGACTGACCGGACGCGATGCCTGCGACATCTACAGCAAGGCCCGATTCGATGAGCTGGGGCAACCGCCTACGGCCACCACGCGCACCAAGGACGCGATGCCCTGGCCGGACGGTCCCGGCATCCTGCTGCTCGACTATGACCCGGATCACGGCGGCGATGCCCTGGACCGGGATGCGGTCATGGCAGCATTGGCCGAAGCCTGCCCCGCCATCGCTGACTGCGGCCGCGTCTGGTGGCCGTCCAGTTCCTCGCACATCGTCAACACGACGACCGGCGACAACCTGACCGGCCTTCGTGGGCAGCGGGTCTACATCGCCGTCACCGATGCCAGCGACATCGAACGGGCTGGCCGCGTGCTGTTCGAGCGGCTATGGCTGGCCGGCCATGGCCATTACCTGGTCGGAGTGGCGGGGCAACTGCTCGAACGCGGGCTGATCGACGCCAGTGTCTGGCAGACCAACCGCCTCGACTTTGCGGCGGGAGCCAAATGCGCGGCCCCGCTGGAACAGCGGCGCGGTGATCCCGTGTTGATCGATGGCCCAATGCTCGACACCGCTCAAGCGTTGCCCGACCTGACGCCGGAAGAACGCGACCGGCTGGCCGGAATCAAGCGTGCAGCGAAGACCGCCAAACAGGCCGAAGCCGACGACGCGCGGCGGGAGTACGTCGAGGACCGCGCGGCGGAACTGGCAGCCGAGGCGGTCGGGATTGATGCATCGGCGGAGGACTTCGAGGCGGCTGTCGAGCAGGCACGCGGCACCGTTCGCCGGGCGCTGGATCGTCGGGCGCTCGACGGTTCCTGGCCGCTGATCTTCGCGGATGGCAGCACGGCCACCGTCGGGGAGGCGCTGGACGAACCGGCCCGCTACCACGGCAAGCTGACGCTCGACCCTATCGAGCCGGACTATGACGGCCGCCGGCCGGTCGGGAAGCTGTACCTGTTCAGTGGCCGCCCGACCCTGTACTGCTTCGCGCACGGCGGTCGATCCTTCCGCCTGCTGCGCCAACCGGCCCGCGTGCAACTGGTCGGAGGCCACACGCGCGAGGCGGTGGACGACACCCTGCGTGTGCTGCGCGATGCGCCGGACGTGTTCGACTTAGGCGACCAAATCGCCACCGTGCACGGCGGCTCGGCTCGCGCCCTGGACGCGGACGGGCTGGCCTATTACCTGGGGGGCGCGGTCCGGTTCTATCGCGTGTGCAAGACCCCCAGCGGCGACGTGTACGAACGCGACGAAGACCCGCCCCCGAAGCTGTGCAAGATGCTGCTGACGATGGGCATGCAGGCACGCGGGCTCAAGGCATTGGATGCCATCGTGACCGCACCCGTGATCCCGCCGCATGGCCGCGTGCTCAGCCAGCCGGGACACCATGCCGACGCGCGGCTGCTGGTGGCAATGGACGACGCCCCGCCATCCGTGCCTGAACATCCCAGCGACGACGACATGCGCAACGCCTACAGCGAACTGATGCGGCCATTCGCGCTGTTCCCGTTTGCCAGCGATCTGGACCGCAGCGTGCTGCTGACCGGACTGCTGTCCGCAGTCGAGCGGCCGGTCCTGCCCACCTGCCCGGCCATCGGTTTCGATGCGCCGGTTCAAGGCTCGGGCAAGACCCTGCTCGCGCAGTGCCTGGGAGCGCTCGGCACCGGGGAGGTGCCCGCGATCTGGCCGCACACGGCGGGCAAGGATGGCGATGAAGAAACCCGCAAGCGACTGCTGACCGCCCTGCGGGACGGCGACCGTGCGGTGATCTGGGACAACATTCTCGGCATCTTCGATTCCGCATCCCTGGCGGCCGCGCTCACGTCGCCGGTCTATCGGGATCGCGTGCTCGGCTACTCCACGACGGCCACCGTCCCCAACCGGGCGCTGTTCCTGCTGACCGGCAACAACCTGTGCCTGTCCGGCGACATGCCACGCCGTGTGCTGGTCTGTCGCATTGATCCGCAGAGCGAGCGGCCCTTTGCGCGGCGGTTCGACCTGAACCCGTTGACCTATGTCCTGGCGCATCGTCAGCGGCTGGTGCGTGCGGCGCTCACGATCATTCGCGGGTGGCTGTCCGCTCGGGAGCGCGGCGAGCCACAGGCCGATGGCGAGATGGCATCGTTCGAGGCATGGGACCGGCTGGTGCGGCAACCCGTCGCCTGGCTGGCGCGGCGGTTTCCTGACCTGTCCCTGATCGATCCGATGCGGGCGATTGACCAGGCGCAGAGCGCGGACCCCACGCTCGACGCGCTGGGCATTGTCCTGCGAGTACTGCGCGAGCGGTTCGACATCCGCACGTTTACGGCCAAGGACGTGCATGGCCTGGTCGTCGCATCGTTTCCCGCCTTCGATAGCGACGACGAACTGCGAGAGGCGCTGACCGAGCTGAACAACGGAAGGCCGATCCAGTCAGCGCGCACGGTCGGCATGCTGCTCAAGAACCGCAAAGGCCGCATCTGTGGCGGTTTGCGGCTGGCTGAACTGTCCCGAGACACCGTGCAAAACGTGCCCCGGTATGCCGTGCAGACCGTCGCCGGAGCGGCGATCACCGGGACTACCGGGACTAACGGGACTATTTCACCCCAGAAAAAAATGGCGCAGCCCATGCCCTGGACGGAGGACAACGCTGCGTGATCGAGCGGCCCGTTGTCGGTGATTCTCCGCCGCCGGCCATGACCGCGTTGCTATCCTGCGGGCATGAACGAGAGCAGGCAGAGACACCGAACGGCGACGCGGCTCGCGGCCGCCGGCCTGGTCGGGTTGATCGCGGTCATGGCACTGGACCTGCCCGGCCTGGTGATTCCGCTGCTGATCTGGCTGACCGTGTGGGGACTGCTGTGCTGGCGCTCCGAGCGTAAGCGAGAGCGAAAGCCACTCCCCCTGGCCATGGGCTGCGGACTGGTGAAGTCCCGCATGGTCCAATCGGCCCTCGCCTCCAAACGAAAGCCGCTCAGAGACCCGGCGGATTCCCTGCGCGCCCAACTGCGCCAAACCCCCGAGGGACGGCTGAGGCTGCTGCGGGCAGCCAATCGAGAGGCGGCCGCCCGCGAGAGCGATCGCGCTGCCGCATGCGACCCACCGCGCGAGACCGGGGGGCCCTGATCGCAACCGCCACATACGGGTAACGGGAGGCGCAGCCCGCGCCTAAGTTCGCGGGACGAAATCTGAATGAAACGATGCCGCCCCGCGAGAGTGAGGGACCCTGCGACCAGGTCGTCCATACGGGTAACGGGGAGCGCGGCCATTAAGAGAATTTATGGAGTGGCGGCTGTTGTGGTGGCACTGACTATCGAAAGCACCCTGGATCACCCACCGATGGGCGGTGCCAGATAGGGGGCACCGAATCATTTTGGGGGTACCAGATGGGGTACAGATTCGATGATTGCGCGGCGCACACAATAGAAATCAGCGCATTACATCCATAGTTCGATTCTCGCCTTCGCACCAATCCTTGACGCCCCTAGCCAACGTCGGGATTTTTCCTCGTGGCACGCAACCTGCACCGTCAGATTACCGTCTATACGGAGAAGACTGATGCCGATTGATGTCGCCATTGCCATTTTGGGTGCCTTCACGGTCTACGTTGCCGGTGGCCTGTTCCTGATTGAGCCGCACCTGCGCAGTAAATCCCTACGGTCGCGATCATTGGCCCGTCGGAACACGCCCAGCACGCATCTCAAGCCTTGATTGTTCGCCGCTGAGCGCGGCGCCGTCGACGCAAGCGCTTGGCAAACCTGCCGGGTGGTAACGGATCAACACTGACCCCGCACACGGGAATCGGATCGTCGAATCCCTTGAGCGGCTCGGGGGACAGTTCTTCGAAATGGAAATCAACCCCTGCCCCTTCTTGCGCCATATCGATGGTGCGCCGATCCGAAAGCACATCGCCATTCGCTGCACGGTCACACAGTCGTGATGCCAGATTGACGGGGTTGCCCACGGCCACGTATTCCAGGCGCCCGGCTCCCTGAATCGCCCCGACGGTCAGCCGCCCGGTAGACACGCCTGCGCCAACCCCCAGATCGGGCGCCATTTCGTGTAGCAGCGATTGCACTTCGCGCACGACATCCAGGGCCAGCCGCAAGGCGCGTCGCGCATGATCGGAATAGCGCACCGGCGCCCCCACCAGAATCAGCACGCCGTCGCCCGCATGATCCTTGATCGTTCCGCCGTGGCGGCCCGCGATCTCCCCTACCAGTTCGTAATAGCTTTCCAGGAGCTCCACGACGTCATCGGTGGCGTGAGTGCGCGAATAGGCCGTGAACCCCCGTAAATCGCAGCTCACCACACTCAATACCTGGCGCTGACGCTGCAAGGTGCGCTCCATGCCCTCGGTCTGCACCATCAGCGCGACTTCCGGTGACAGGAACTGGCGCATGAAACTGCCACGCCGGCTTTGCAGCATCAGGTAGCGCACGGAGCCCCACAGGAAAAAAAGCAGGCCCACGGTCAATGTGATCGGCACCAAGGGCTCCTGCAGAAACAGGGCGCACAGAAGAAAAGGCCCGGCCAGCGATAGCGACTGAAATCGCACCAGCTCGGCCGCATCAATTTCGACCGCGCGTAGCCCGATGATGGCAATGGCCGTAAACAGCACGCCCGTTCCGAGAATCGGCGCAAAAATCGCCCATTGCAGGCCGGAAATTCGGCTCAGCCCCTCGTCATCGCTGGCCGCCGCTTCCGGCCATGCCATAACAAACACCAGCCGCATCAGCATGAAGATGACAACAAGGCCCTCACCAATGCGGAACATCCACAGGGTCCACTTCGGTGCGGGATAGGTGCCGGTCTGAGCGATGCGGCGTCCCCATTCCACTCCGGCGAGAATCGCGATCCCATCAAGCAACGTAAACAACACGTTGTATCCGAACGGAATGGGATCGCCATCGAATTCGGGCCCGGAAAACAGCACGCGCACCCCGATCGCGAAGATGCAAACCGAAATTGCCCGCGTGGCACGGTTATGGCGATCAAGCGTGAGAAAGATCAAGCCGGTGCCGGTCATCATCATCGCGACGATCAGGAACGCTGGAGCCGGCAAGGTCATGACCAGGTAAGTTTCTACGCCGAATACTCGGGCCAGCGTACCGTGAGGGCCGTATTGCTGTCAGTTCTCGCGCGGGGTGGCATAACCCAGCGCCCCCAATACAGCGGCGATCTCGTCGAGGATCTGCGGATCGTCGATGGTGGCGGGCGGCGGCGGATTCTCGCCGTCGGCAATCTGCCGCATCGTCTTGCGCAATACCTTGCCGGAGCGGGTCTTGGGCAGCCGCGGTACGACGGCGGCCTGACGAAAACAGGCCACCGCGCCCAGTTCACTGCGCACACGGTCCACCAGCTCGGCCACAACCTCACCCCCTGAAGACCCGGCCTTGAGCACCACAAGCCCGACCGGGACCTGCCCCTTCAGCGGATCAGCGACGCCGATGACTGCGCATTCGGCCACCGCGGGATGAGCGCTAAGAATCTCCTCGATCCCACCGGTGGACAGGCGGTGCCCGGCGACGTTGATGACGTCATCAATGCGCGACAGGATCCAGACATAGCCGTCCGCGTCGATCATCCCCGCATCGCCAGTCAGGTAAAAGCCCGGGAACGGCGCCAGATAATGCGCGATGTAGCCATCGTGGTTGCGCCACAAGGTGCTCAGGCAGCCCGGTGGTAACGGCAGGCGGATGACCAGGTTGCCGATGGTGCCGGCGGGCTGCTCGACGCCCTCGTCGTTGACAACGGCCAGATCGAAACCCGGCACCGGCAGGGTCGACGAGCCGGGCTTGATCGGCAACATCTCCAGGCCGACGCAGTTAGCGATGGCCGGCCAACCCAGCTCGGTCTGCCACCAGTGGTCGATAACGGGCACGCCCAGTTGTTGCCCGGCCCAGTGCACCGTATCCGCATCGGAACGCTCGCCCGCCAGAAACAGGTGCCTCAGACTGCTCAGATCGTAATCCGCGCAGCGCAGCCCTTGCGGATCCTCCTTCTTGATGGCGCGCAAGGCGGTGGGCGCGGTGAACAACAGGTTCACCCGGTGCTGCTCAATCACGCGCCAGAAGGCGCCCGCATCCGGTGTACCCACCGGCTTGCCTTCATACAGCACCGTAGTACAGCCATGAATCAAGGGCGCATAGACGATGTAGGAATGCCCTACGACCCAGCCGACATCCGATGCCGCCCAGAACACATCGCCGGGTTGAACGCCATACACGGCGCGCATCGAATAGCTCATCGCGACCGCATGACCGCCGTTATCGCGCACCACCCCTTTGGGTTTGCCCGTGGTGCCCGACGTGTACAGGATGTAGAGCGGATCTGTAGCGTTCAGAGGTACGCAATCCACCGGCGCGGCAAGCGATTCGCATTGATGCCAGTCATGGTCACGACCAGGCTGCAGGGCTGCGGTGAGCATCTCCCGCTGCAACACGAGGCAGTTTGCAACCCGATGTTGCGCCCGCTCCAGCGCGGCATCGAGCAAAGGCTTGTAGGCGATAGTTTTGTTCGGCTCGAGCCCGCAGGAAGCGGTGAGGATGGCGACCGGCTGCGCATCATCAATGCGCTTCGCCAGCTCCGCGGCAGCAAACCCGCCAAACACGACAGAGTGCACTGCGCCAATACGCGCACAAGCGAGCATGGCCATCACGGCTTCAGGAACCATGGGCATGTAGATGATGACCCGATCACCGCGCCCCACGCCCCAGCCCGTGAGTACGCCGGCTAGCCGGGCGACGCGGTCGCGCAGTTCGGCAAAGGTGACGCGGCTGATGGCCCCGGTCATCGCCGAATCGGCAATCAACGCTACCTGATCGCCACGCCCGTTACGGATATGACGATCCAGCGCGTTGTCGCAGGTGTTGAGCTGCGCGCCGGGGAACCACGCCGCCGATGCCCCGGCGTCCGTGTCACGCACCGCAGACCACGGTTGCATCCAGTCAATATGCTGCGCCTGCTCGGCCCAGAACGACTCCGGGTCCACACGCGCGCGCTCGGCATTGTCGTGGTAATTCATGCGCAAATGATCATCAAACCAGCCTCATCATCGCGCTGACTCCGCGAGCCGGCTATAGGCTCTTGGTCGAAGGCTAGCCGCGGCTGAGCAAGCCCTGCACGGACTGGATCAGATCGGCCGGGTACACGATGGTCTTGGCATTGCCCGATTTGGCCAGGGCTTCCATCGCCTCGACATAACGCTCGCCGAGCAGATACACCACCGGCAGTTCGTTTTCGCTGCCAATGCTCTCGGCCACCAGCCGGATCGACTTGGCCGAGCCATCAGCAAGCACGATTTGCGCTTCGGCGTCCCGCCGCGATGCCTCCAGACGCCCCTCGGCTTCGAGGATCGCGGCCTGTTTCTCGCCTTCGGCCTTGGTCACCGCGGCCCGACGCAGGCGCTCGGCCGCCGCCTGCTCCTCCATCGCCTTCTGCATGGTTGGCGACGGGTTGATGTCCTGGATTTCGACCGTCTTCAGGATGACTCCCCAGTCGGAGATGTCATCGGAAATCATGCCCTTGAGCTTGGCCTTGATCTGGTCGCGAGAAGACAGCGCAGAGTCCAGGCTCATTTCGCCGATGATGGAACGCAGCGAGGTCTGGATCAGGTTCTGGATGGCCAGTTCGTAGTCTTCGACGCCATAGACCGCCTTCTCCGGATTGGCGACGTTGATGTACGCGACGGCGTTGGCGACGATGACCGCGTTGTCTTCGGTGATGACTTCCTGCGAGGGAATGTCGAGCACGATGTCTTTGGTGGTGACCTTGTACGGAATCGTATCGACGTAAGGGATGATGAAATTCAACCCCGGATTGAGTGTCATGTGGTACTTGCCCAGACGCTGCACCACCCACTTCGATCCCTGTGGCACCAGGCGGATGCCCTTGGCCAGTGTCGTGACCACGACGGCCAGAAAAATCACGACAACAATCAATCCTTCCATAACACCGCCCTCACATAAGAAACATCACACGAGCAACAACACACCACAATCCGACGCCAGCCGTCACCCACCTTACGCTGGCCCGACGGCTCCGGCCGCACCCATCGGGCCCACCACAAGATTGTTACCGCTGATGGCCCGTACCCGAACCCGGTCGCCGAGCACCTGCCCGGCCTCAACGATGCACTCCCATTC
>JBDNBC010000273.1:0-2643 GCA_039768115.1 Oceanococcaceae bacterium | reverse complement strand
CCGCCATCACCACAGCAACCCGCTGCCGAAAATCTCCTGATCAGCGCGCCCCCCGTTACCCGTATGGCCGACCTGATCGCAGGGTCCCTCACTCTCGCGGGCGGCCACTTCTCGATTGGCAGCCCGCAGTAGCCTCAGCCGTCCTTCAGGAGTCTGGCGCAGTTGATAGCACAGGGAATCCGCCGGGTCTCTGAGCGGCTTTCGTTTGGAGGCGATGGCCGACTGGACCATGCGGGACTTCACCAATCCGGGCTCCATGGCGAAGGGGAGTGGCCTTGGCTTTCGCTTGCGCTCGGAGCGCCAGCACTGCAGACCCCACACGGTCAGGCAGATCAGCAGCGGAATCACTAGGCCGGGCAGGTCCAGGGCCATGACGACGATCAGCCCCAGGCCGCCAGCCGTCAGTAGCCGCGTCGCCGTTCGGTGTCTCTGCCTGCTCCCGTTCATGCTTGCAGGATAGCAACGCGGTCACGGCCGGCGGCAGGGAATCACCGACAGCAGGCCACTCGATCAAGCGGCATCTTCCTCTGTCCAGGGCACAGGCCGCGCCATTTTTTTCTGGGGTGAGACAGTCCCGGTAGTCCCGGTAGTCCCGGCGATCGCCGCTCCGGCGACGGTCTGCACGGCATACCGGGGCACATTCTGAGCCCTGTCACGCGGCAGCTCCGCGAGCCGCAAACCGGCACAGATACGGCCTTTGCGGTACTTGAGCAGCATGCCGACCGTACGTGATGACCGAATCGGGTTGCCGTTATTCAGCTCGGTCAGCGCCTCTCGCAGTTCGTCGTCATTATCGAACGCAGGGAACGATGCGACGGCCAGACCGTGCACGTCCTTCGCGGTGAAGGCGCGGCTGTCGAACCGCTCGCGCAGTACTCGCAGGACAATGCCGAGCGCGTCGAGCGTGGGGTCTGCGCTTTGCGCCTGGTCAATGGCCTGCATCGGATCGACCAGGGACAGGTCAGGAAACCGCCGCGCCAGCCAGGCGACGGGTTGCCGCACCAGCCGGTCCCATGCCTCGAACGATGCCATCTCACCATCGGCCTGTGGCTCGCCTCGTTCTCGGGTGGACAGCCATCCGCGAATGATCGTGAGCGCTGCACGCACCAGCCGCTGACGATGCGTCAGGACATAGGTCAACGGGTTCATGTCGAACCGCCGTGCAAAGGGTCGCTCGCTTTGCGGATCTATGCGACAGACCAGCACACGACGCGGCATGTCGCCGGACAGGCACAGGTTGTTGCCGGTCAGCAGGAACAGTGCCCGGTTGGGAACGGTGGCCGTAGTCGAGTAGCCGAGCACGCGATCCCGATAGACCGGCGACGTGAGCGCGGCCGCCAGCGATGCCGAATCGAAGATGCCGAGAATGTTGTCCCAGACCACCGCACGGTCGCCGTCCCGAAGGGCGGTCAGCAGCCGCTTGCGGGTTTCTTCGTCGCCATCCTTGCCTGCCGTGTGGGGCCAGATAGCAGGTTCCTCGCCAGTGCCGAGCGCCCCCAGGCATTGCGCGAGCAGGGTCTTGCCCGAGCCCTGGACAGGCGCATCGAAGCCGAAGGCCGGACAGGTGGGCAGGACGGGACGCTCGACAGCCGACAGCAGCCCGGTCAGCAGCACGCTGCGATCCAGATCGCTGGCGAACGGGAACAACTCGAAAGGCCGCAGCAGCTCGCCATAGGCGTTGCGCAGGTCGTCATCGCTGGGGTGCTCGGGCACTGGCGGCGGCGCGTCATCCATGGCCACCAGCAGCCGTGCATCGGCATGGTGCCCCGGCTGGCTCAGCACGCGGCCATGGGGCGGGATAACGGGTGCAGTCACAATGGCATCCAAGGGCTTGAGGCCGCGTGCCTGCATGCCCATCGTGAGCAGCATCTTGCATAGCTTCGGGGGCGGGTCTTCGTCGCGCTCGTACAGGTCGCCTTGAGCCTGACGCAAGCTGTAGAAACGGACCGCGCCTCCCAGGTAATAGGCCAGCCCATCCGCGTCCAGGGCGCGAGCCGCACCACCGTGCACGGTGGCGATTTGATCCCCCAAGTCGAACACGTCCGGCGCATCGCGCAGCACGCGCAGGGTGTCGTCCACAGCCTCGCGCATATGGCCTCCGACCAGTTGCACGCGGGCCGGTTGGCGCAGCAGACGGAAGGATCGCCCGCCGTGGGCGAAGCTGTAGAGCGTCGGCCGGCCGCTGAATAGGTACAGCTTGCCGACAGGCCGGCGACCGTCGTAGTCCGGCTCGATAGGGTCGAGCGTCAGCTTGCCGTGGTAGCGGGCCGGTTCGTCCAGTGCCTCTCCGACGGTTGCGGTGCTTCCGTCCGCGAAAATCAGTGGCCATGAGCCGTCGAGCGCCCTACGATCCAATGCCCGGCGGATGGTACCGCGTGCCTGCTCGACAGCCGCCTCGAAGTCCTCCGCCGATGCGTCAATGCCGACCGCCTCTGCCGCCAGCTCTGCGGCGCGGTCCTCGACATACTCCCGCCGCGCGTCATCCGCTTGGGTCTGTTTGGCGGTCTTCGCCTCGCGCTTGATCCCGGCCAGGCGGTCGCGTTCTTTCGGTGCCAGGTCGGGCAACGCTTGGGCGGTGTCGAGCAACGGGCCATCGAACACCACGGGATCGCCCCTGTGTTGTGCCAGCGGAGCTGTGCATTT
>JBDNBC010000272.1:0-8844 GCA_039768115.1 Oceanococcaceae bacterium | reverse complement strand
GAGGAAATTCATATGAAGAAGGTTCAACAGGGCTTTACCCTGATCGAACTGATGATCGTTGTGGCGATCATTGGTATTTTGGCGGCTGTGGCGATTCCGGCGTACCAAGACTACATTGCTCGGGCGCAGGTTTCTGAAGCCTTCGCCATGACGGCAGGTCAGAAGACGGCAATCGCGGAATTTGCACAAATCAATGGTGTTTATCCCGGTGGAGCCACGAATCCCACGGCTGCGGAACTTGCTGTCGGTGGTACCTATGCTGACTCCGCTGTTGCCGATGGCACAGGCGTGATTACTGTGACGATGAAAGCAGCAGGTGATGTGAACGCCCGCGTTGCCGGATGCGCAGTAACACTGACCCCGCCCGCTCTTGCGGACGACAACACATCATTCGAGTTTGCTTGCACAAGTGACTGCGAAGACAAGTACGTTCCTCGCAACTGTCAGTAACTCCATCTGCACGAAGATGAAAGGTGTCTAAACCGGGTCACCTTCATGCATGCTTGAGTTTGGGCTGGCTAACAAATGTTGGCCAGCCCATTTTTTTAGGAGAACTCCCGATGAGACTGCAGCGCGGCTTCACACTGATTGAACTGATGATCGTCGTGGCCATCATCGGCATTCTTGCTGCCGTAGCCATCCCGGCCTATCAGGACTACATCGCCAAGGCGCAGGTATCCGAGGCCTTTTCGACCTCGAACTCCGCCAGGACGGCCATCTCTGAGTACGGCTACATGAACGGAGCCTACCCCGGTGCGGATACCGACCCGTCCAACTCAGACCTCGATGTCGATGCGACATATTCGACATTATCGGTAGCAGCAAATACTGGCGTCATCAGTATCGAAATGAAAGCGGAAGGCGTTGTCAATGCCCGCGTGGCGGGATGCAGCGTCACGCTCACACCGCCCGAACTGGTAGACGACTTAGCGGCATTCATTTTTGCTTGCACGTCCACTTGCGAGCAGCGCTACTTGCCGAATAATTGCGTAGGCGCCTAAGTACAGGCCTGATCTGCAGTTTTTGGGCTGAGGGCAAACGGGCACATCGTTCCCCCACCTGCGATGTGCGCCCCTGCGATCGCATATGAATACGCTAACCTTGGGCAACTTGACCGAAGGCAGTATGACCGCGCCCCATGAGTAGTTCCAGCCAGAACAAGGCCTATGTTGGCGGCTTTGCCCGCCGCCTGATCAGCGCCAACATGTTGACCGAAGACGCCGCACGCGAAGCACAACAGGGCGCACTCAAGGCCCGGCTACCGCTGGTTCGCCACCTCGCAGAGTCCGGCAAGGTGCCGCCAGCATCACTGGCGCAGTTGGCCAGTCAGGAATATGGCGCCCCGCTTACCGACCTCAACGCCATCAAAATCGACCCGGCCATTCTGGAAAAAGTGGATGGCAAGCTGATTGAGAAACACCGGGTATTGCCACTCGGGATTCGCGGCAAGTTGATTTTTCTGGCGGTGGCCGACCCGACCCAAACCGACGCGCTCGATGAAGTGCGCTTCCAGACCGGCCTGGTCGTCGAGCCCATCATTGCGGAATTCGACAAGCTGAACCGGGCTGTCGAGAGTGCCCTCTCCGCCATGGGAACGGGCACCATGGATCTGGGCGATTCCGATCTGGAAGGTCTGGAAACGGTTGATGGCGCCGCCAGCGATACCACCGATCTCTCCAAAGGCGACGTCGACGACGCCCCCATTGTTCGCTTTGTCAACAAGATGTTGCTCGATGCGATCAAGAAGGGCGCATCTGATATTCACTTCGAGCCCTACGAAAAACGCTACCGGATTCGCTACCGCATTGACGGCGTGCTGAAGGAAGTCGCCTCCCCGCCGGTGTCGCAGGCGATGCGAATCGCGGCACGCGTCAAGGTGATGTCGAAGATGGACCTCGCCGAACGGCGAGTACCGCAGGACGGACGGATCAAGATCAAGCTGTCGAAAAACAAGGACATCGACTTTCGCGTGAACAGTTGCCCGACGCTGTTTGGCGAGAAAATCGTGCTGCGGATTCTGGACCCGTCGAGTGCCACGCTGGGCATTGATGCGCTGGGCTACGAGCCTTTCCAGAAAGACCTGTACATGGATGCGCTGAGTAAGCCCTACGGGATGATCCTGGTCACCGGCCCCACGGGCTCGGGGAAAACGGTCTCGCTGTATACCGGCGTCAACATCCTCAATACCCAGGACCGCAACATCTCCACGGCGGAGGATCCGGCGGAAATCAACCTCGAGGGCGTCAACCAGGTCAACGTCAATGCCAAGGTGGGGCTGACCTTTGCCAGCGCCTTGCGGGCCTTCCTGCGGCAGGATCCGGACATCATTCTGGTCGGGGAGATTCGCGACCTGGAAACCGCGGAAATTGCCATTAAGGCGGCCCAAACGGGCCACTTGGTACTGTCTACCCTGCACACCAACGATGCCCCGCAAACCCTGACCCGCTTGCTGAACATGGGCGTGCCGGCTTTCAATATTGCCACCAGCGTGACCATCATCATCGCCCAGCGCCTGGGCCGGCGGCTATGCAAAGTCTGCAAGCGGCCGGTGGAGGTGCCGCGCGAAGAGCTGCTGCGCGAGGGCTTTACCGAGGCCCAAATTGACGCCCCGGAATTCAATATCTTCGAGGCCGTGGGCTGCGACCAATGCACCGATGGCTACAAGGGGCGGGTAGGGATCTACCAGGTGATGCCGGTCACCGAAGCCATTGGCAGCATCATCATGAAAAACGGCAACTCGATGGATATTGCCCAGCAGGCCGAGCAAGAGGGCGTATGGGATTTGCGCAAGTCGGCCCTGCACAAGGTCGCGCAAGGGATCACCTCGCTGACGGAAGCGAACCGCATCACCCTCGACTAAAGCTGCGCGGTAGACTGACCTCATATTCAGGAGCCAGCGCGCGTTGGCCACGATCAGGAGACCATGATGGCCGCTGCCGGGGCGAAAACATCCAAGGGCACCAAGCTCAAGCGCTTCAATTATCAGGGCGTCAACAAGTCCGGTAGCAAGATCACCGGCATCATCGAGGCGCCCACGGATGCTCAGGCGCGATTGACGCTCACCAAGCAAGGGCTGGCGGCCGTCAAGGTGCAACCGCGCATCGAATTGTTTGGCACCGGCGAAAAAAAGATCACCACGCAGGACATCGCAGTGTTCTCGCGGCAGTTGGCGACGATGATGAAAGCCGGTGTGCCGCTGGTATCAGCGTTGGCGATTGTGTCGAAGGGGCACGAGAACCCGTCGATGGGCAAGTTGCTCGACACCATTCGCGGTGACATCGAAAGCGGATCGAGCCTGGCGGAAGCCTTGTCGCACCACCCCAAATACTTCGATGGGCTGTTTGTGAACCTAGTCAGCGCAGGCGAAAAATCCGGGGCGCTGGAATCGCTGCTGCATCGCATCGCCACCTACAAGGAAAAGTCCGAAGCGCTACGCAAAAAGGTCAAGAAGGCACTGACCTACCCGATAGCAGTGCTCGTCATCGCGGTCATCGTGACGGCTATCCTGCTCATCTTTGTCGTACCGCAGTTCCAGGATTTGTTTCAGGGTTTTGGTGCGGATTTGCCGGCTTTCACTCTATTCGTCATCAAGCTGAGTGCCTTCATGCAGGCGTACATCATGTACATCATTGCCGCTGTCGTTGCTATCGGCTTTGCGTATGCGCAGGCACATAAGCGCAGTTACGCATTCCGAAAATTCGTGGACCGGCTGGCATTGAAGCTGCCCGTGGTGGGTGACATTCAAAATAAGTCTGCCGTGGCACGCTTTTCACGCACGCTGGCCACCATGTTTGCCGCCGGGGTGCCCTTGGTCGATGCGCTGGACTCGGTGGCCAAAGCCGCCGGCAACATCGTCTATGAAGAGGCCATCATGACTATGCGCGAGCAGGTGATGACCGGCGTGCAATTGCAGGTAACGATGGAGCAAGTCGGTCTCTGGCCACCGATGGCGACGCAGATGATTGCCATCGGTGAGGAATCCGGCGCGCTGGACGACATGAGTGAGAAAGTGGCAGAGTTTTACGAAGGGGAGGTCGATAACCTGGTCGATAACCTGTCAGCGTTGATGGAGCCAATGATCATGGCTGTGCTCGGTGTGCTGGTAGGAGGCCTGGTTGTCGCCATGTACCTGCCGATCTTCAAACTCGGCGCGGTTGTTGGGTAGTCTTGGCACTCATTGACCTCCTCCAGGCCCACTTGGGCCTCTGGCTCGCAAGTTGTGCCATGCTCGGCCTGCTCGTCGGCAGCTTCCTCAATGTGGTCATCCTGCGCCTGCCGGAGATGATGGAACGGCAGTGGAAGCAGGATGCGGCCGAGTATCTCGAACTGCCCGCGCCTGAGGTGGCGCCGCTGGGCCTCGCCTATCCCGCCTCGCACTGCCCGGCCTGTCACACGCCCCTGCGCTGGTATCACAACATCCCGGTGCTCAGCTTTGCGTGGCTGCGCGGGCGGTGTGCGCAGTGCCGGGCCGGGATCTCCTGGCAGTACCCGCTGGTGGAACTGCTCGCGGCCGGTGTGGCTTTGTGGGCCGGATGGCATTTTGGCGCCACGGTGGAGGGCCTGCTGGCCATTGGCTTCGGCTGGACCCTGCTGACCCTGACCGTCATTGACCAGCGCACCCAGTTGCTGCCGGATGTGATCGTCTATCCGCTGCTGTGGGCGGGCCTGCTGATCAACCTCCACGGTACCTTCGCGCCGCTGGCGGATGCGGTCATTGGTGCCGCAGCAGGCTACCTGAGCCTGTGGCTGGTGTATCAGGTCTTTCTCAAGCTCACCGGCAAACACGGCATGGGCTTTGGTGATTTCAAACTACTCGCCGCACTGGGCGCGTGGATGGGCTGGATGAGCCTGCCAGGCATCGTGCTGCTGTCGTCGGTCGTCGGCCTGGCCTGGGCGCTGCTGCTGCTCGCTACCGGGCGGATGGAGCGCGGTCAGGCGATGCCCTTCGGGCCGTTTCTGGCGATTGCCGGCTGGCTGTATTTTGTGGAATCTGACCGCCTGTTCGCGTGGCTGCTCTGAGCCTTTGCATCGGCCTGACGGGCGGCATTGCCAGCGGCAAAAGCACGGTCGCGGCGCATTTCGCTGCGCTCGGCGTGCCGGTGATTGACGCCGACCAGGTCGCTCGCGATGTCGTCGCCCCCGGCACGGACGGGCTGGGCGCCGTGGTAGCGGCTTTCGGCGCGGACATCCTGACCCCCGAAGGCACCCTGGACCGGCCGCGGATGCGTGAACGCGTCTTCAATGACCCCGCACAGCGCCGGCAGCTGGAGCAGTTGCTGCACCCGCGCATCCGCGCCGAACTGCAGGCCTGGCGCGACCAGCTTCCGCCCCCCTATGGCGTGCTGATGGTGCCCATCCTCGTCGAAGGCGGGTTTCACACCCTCTGCGAGCGCATTCTGGTGGTGGATGTGCCGGAGGCGACGCAAATCGCGCGGGTGATGGCGCGCGATGGCAGCAGCGAAGCACTGGCGCGCAAGATCCTCGAAGCCCAGTCCTCGCGCGCCGAACGATTAGCCCTGGCCGATGACGTGATCGACAACAGCGCTCCCCCCGAGTCATTGCAAGCCCAGGTGGCCCGGCTCGATGCGCAGTACCGGAAGCTGGCAGAATCCCTGCGCTGACTTGCCAACGGATCGGCCGTGACTGACACCCTGCAATGCTATGAGCACCCGCTGAACGAGCGCATGCGTTCTGCTCTGCGGCTGGAATTCCTCTTCGATGAGTTTCGCCGGTTCGAGGCGCAGGCCGACAACCGCCGCGGGCTGATCGCCGTGATCTGCGACCTGCTCAGCCTGCTCTCGCGGGCCGACGCCTGGAGCGAGATGGCGCAGGATCTGCAACGCGAAATCGACCAGCTCGAGCAACTGCGCGCCATGCCCGAGGTGGATGACGCCCGGCTGCAGCAAACCATTAACGAGGCCACGCAAGCCCGCGGCGCGCTGAGCCGGATCACGCCGGCGACTGTGCGCATTCCCAAACTGCTGTTGACGGTGATGCAGCGCGCGTCGGTGCCCGGCGGGCTGGCTCCGGCCGATGTTCCGGGCTACACGCACTGGCTGCGCCTGCCGGCATCCGTACAGCAAATGCAGGTTCTGGAGTGGATGCAGCCGCTGTTCGCGTTCGAAACGGCGGTGACCCTGTGGCTCAAACTGGTCCGCAGCCGCGCCGACTGGCAGACGCGCGTACTGGAACACGGCCAGATCACGCTGCAGGGCAAATCCCGCCATTTGCTGATGCGCGTCGCCCTGCCGCAGGAGGCCCCGTGGTATCCCGAAATCAGCGGCGGGCGTCAGCGCCTGAACCTGCGTCTGCGGGGCGCGGACACCACCGCCGACGAGCAGGCCCGGCAGGTGGCGCAGCTCGATATCGCCCTGTGTTGAGCGATACGAACGCCAACCGCCCGCGGGTGCGCTGCCCGCAATGCGGGGACCCGGCCGCGGTGGGTGAGTCCAACCGCTGGCGGCCGTTTTGCTCGCGTCGCTGCAAGCTGATCGACTTTGGCGACTGGCTGGATGAATTCGGCTTTGAAGACGATGACGCCAGCAATCCGTCGGCACCACAACCGTGGAACCGCGAACCCGACTGAGCTCCGGGCCCGGGACGACCACTAGGGGCGGATAAACGCCCGAATACCCGCAACGCCCTGACCCCATGCCGAACGGGCCCGCGCCCGATCCGCCGGGCCGACGCCACCCAGGGCGTAGGTGGGCAGTGACCCCGCAGCGACGATGCGCGCAAAGGTATCCCACCCCAGCGCCGGCGCGTCCGGGTGCGTCGCGGTTGGCGCCACGGGACTGAGCAGGGCGTAATCGGCACCGAGCGCGCGTGCCTTCTCCCATTGGGCTTGTGAATGCGCGGACACCCCAAACCAGAACGGGAACGGCACCGGGCGCACGGCCAGGGCGCGGGCCGCCGCGGTCGAGGCGTGATACCCGGCGGCCCCCTCATCGAGTGCACGCTGCGGGTTGCGATCAACGATCCATTGCAGGGTGGGCGCTGCTGAACGCAATTGCGCATAGGTGTGCCAATAGGCCGCGTCATCCCGCGCGGGCAGACGCAATCGTGCCGTTATCCAACCCTGATCAGCCCAGAACCGTGCGTCCTCCAGCAGATCCGGAAGGCGGGCATCCGCCCGCGTGATCGGCAGCATGATCGGAAGCTGCAGGGCCCGCAGAATCGGCCCGTCGGCACCCAGCAGGTCCAGCCGACGCAGGTCGCTTACCGTGCCCCAGTGCAACTGCTGACCATCATGGCCGTGCAACGCACCCGACCATTGGGTCACCTGGTAGACCCACATATGGACATCACGGTCGCGGTAGGCATGGTGAATGCGAATCAGCGGCGTGGCGGTCTCGACGGCAATACCAAGTTCTTCTTGCAGCTCACGGGTCAGGGCCTGTTCCGGCTGCTCGTCGGCTTCGATCTTGCCGCCAGGAAACTCCCACTTGCCGGCGGCGATTTTGCCCGGCGGCCGCTGCGCGGCGAGATAGCGGCGCACGCCATCCGGATCATCGCGCTGCAGCACCCCGGCGGCCACCACCACGAGCGGCCGCTCAGCCGGCACGGTTACCGGCTCCGGTCATGATCGATATTCGGCGTTGATCTTGACGTAGTCGTAGGAGTAATCGCAGGTCCAGACGGTGAGCTCGTGGTGGCCGCGGCCGAGATCAACGCGCATGCTGAACTCGGCCTGGGCTGCGACCGCCGCGCCTTTCTCTTCGCGGTAATCCGGATGCGGCTGACCATTGGCAATCAACGCCACATCGTCAAGCCAGAGACTGACGCGATTGATGTCCAGATCGGCCACGCCGCTGCGACCGACCGCGGCCAGGATCCGGCCCCAGTTCGGGTCGCCGGCGAAGGCGGCCGTTTTGACCAACGGCGATTCCGCCACGGCATAGGCCACCGCGCGCGCCTCATCCCGGCTGGCCGCGCCGGACACGACCACCGAAATGAACCGGGTGGCCCCCTCGGCATCGCGAATAATGCCCTGCGCCAGTTCCTGGCATAACGAGGTCAGAGCCGCGGTGAACAGCGCCCAGTCAGCACTGGCCGGATGCAGCTCGGTGGCCCCGGCGGCACCGCTGGCGAGCAGTACGCAGGCATCGTTGGTCGAAGTGTCGCCATCAACGGTGATGGCATTGAACGAGCCTTCCACCGCGCCGCGCAGGGCTGCGTCGAGGTGCGCAGGCGCAACGCGGGCGTCGGTGGCGAGAAAGGCCAGCATGGTGGCCATGTCGGGTTTGATCATGCCGGCGCCTTTGCAGGTGCCGGTTAATGTGACCGCCGTGCCGTCAGTCAGGGTGATATGCCGGCTGCGCAGCTTCGGCAAGGTATCGGTCGTCATGATCGCGCGGGCGGCTTGTGGCCAGGCATCCTCGCTGAGCGCGGTGGCCAGCTCTGGCAGGGCGCGGACAAACGGCGCTACGGGCAGCGGCTGGCCGATCACGCCCGTTGAAAATGGCAGAACCTGTGCGGGGGTGCAGCCCAGAGCGTTGGCGACGATCTGACAGCTTTCCTCGGCCGCCTGCAGCCCCGCGGCACCGGTACCGGCATTGGCATTGCCGGCGTTGATCACCAGGGCCCGGATCGCCCCGTGCTGCAGATGGCGGCGCGCCACATGCACCGGCGCCGCGCAGAACGCGTTGCGCGTGAACACGGCGGCCGCGCTGGCGCCCTCGGGCACGGTGATCAGCAGCAGATCATCGCGCTGCTTGTAGCGAATCCCCGCCGCCATCGCGGCGAGGCGCACACCCGCGACCGGGCGCCACGGCGCATCCGTCGGCCAGTTCACCGCCATGGGGCGCCCCGCGGGATCAGCTCAGCGCGCCGTGGCACTGCTTG
>JBDNBC010000271.1:0-9012 GCA_039768115.1 Oceanococcaceae bacterium | reverse complement strand
TCTGTGTAGCCCGCCGCTCGGCGGAGTCCAACAGCCGGACTACTGCAATGCCGTCGTAATGGCGCATTGCCGGCTGCGGCCCCTGCCACTGCTGGCGCGCCTGCAGGCCATCGAAACGGCTGCCGGGCGCGTGCGTCATGCCGACGAAGTCTGGGCTTCACGGCCTCTGGATCTCGACATCCTGAAATACGGCAATGAGACCATTGTCACGCCGACGCTGCGTGTGCCTCATCCGGGCATCGCGGATCGTGCGTTTGTCGTTCAGGCCTGGCTGATGCTGGATCCGCATGCCGCGCTGCCCGACGGGACCCGGCTGGCTGCTTTGCCTAGCGCCGCTCCGCCGCTACTGCCCCTGTGGCAGCCCGCGCTCGATGAACACGGTAATTCTCGTATCATCGAGCGTTCTCCGTCGCACTGATTTGGCAATCGATGTACCCCAACCCCCGGCCTACCGGCGAGCGCGCGCTGACTTTGCAGGATTTTCGCCAGATGCATGTCAGCGGCGAAAAGATTGCCTGCCTGACCGCCTATGACGCCAGCTTCAGCCGGTTGGCGGACGCGGCCGGTGTCGAGATTGTTCTGGTTGGCGATTCGCTGGGAATGGTGGTTCACGGCAACGGAACCACGGTGGGCGTCACCGTTGAGGATCTCGAATACCACACCCGGGCGGTAGCCACCGGCCTGTCGCGGGCTTTTCTGATGGCGGACATGCCGTTTCTGAGCTTTGCCACCCGCGATGCGGCCATTTACGGTGCCCAGCAGTTGATGCAGAAGGGCGGGGCGAAGATGATCAAGCTCGAGGGCGGGGCCATTCAGGCGGACATCGTCGAGTTTCTGACCCGCCGCGGGGTGCCGGTCTGCGGTCACCTGGGTCTGCAGCCGCAGCTGATCCACAAGCTGGGCGGTTTCAAAGTCCAAGGGCGGGATGAGGCGCTGGCCGAACAAATGTGCGAGGACGCCCGTGTGCTTGAAGAAGCCGGTGCGGACATGCTGCTGATCGAGTGTGTGCCTTCGGGGCTGGCGCGGCGGATCACCCAGGCGGCCAACGTGCCGGTCATTGGTATCGGGGCCGGGCCCGATGTCGATGCGCAGATTCTGGTCATGCACGACATTCTCGGCGTCAGTCGGGGGCGCATCCCGCGGTTCGTCAAAAACTTCCTGACGGGTCGGGATGATGTCGAGGCAGCCATGCGCGCCTATGTGGACGAGGTCAAGCAGGGGGTTTTCCCCGCGCCGGAACACGGCTTCGGCGAATGAGCGTTCGCCCGCGGCGCATTCACGCGATCGACGAGCTGCAGTCGCAGGTGCGGCAATGGCGCGCCGCGGGTGAGCGCATTGCGCTGGTGCCAACGATGGGCTGTCTGCATGCCGGGCACCTGCGACTGGTCGAGGTCGCGGCTGAGCACGCAGACCGCGTTGTGGTGTCGATCTTTGTCAATCCGCTGCAATTTGCCGCCGGCGAGGATCTCGATCGTTACCCGCGCACCCTCGATGCCGACTGTGACGCGCTGGCTGCGACGCCCTGCGCCGTGGTTTTCGCGCCTGAAGAGCAGGCGTTGTACCCGCGCGGGCGCGAGGGCTTGACGGTGGTACAGGTGCCGGAGATCTCGGCCCGCTACTGCGGGGCGTTTCGGGCCGGGCATTTTGAAGGCGTCACCACCGTGGTGAACATTCTGTTGAATCTGGTTCAGCCGGATGTGGCGGTGTTCGGCGAAAAGGACTGGCAGCAGCTGTTTTTGATCCGTCGGATGGTGCGTGATCTGTGGCTTCCGGTGGACATCGTCGGCGTGCCCACCGTGCGCGAGGCTGATGGCCTGGCCATGAGTTCACGCAACCGCTACCTGGACGCGCCGGCACGGGCGCAGGCTGCGCAATTTCCACGCGTCCTCGATGCGTTAGTAGCGGATTTGCAGGCGCGACCGGAGGTTCCGCTCGCGCCGCGGTTGGCGCAGGCCGCCGCGGCATTGCGGGAGCAGGGGTTGCATGTCCAGTACCTTGACCTGGTGACAGAGCGTTTTGCTGCCGTGCAGGAGCTGGACGCGGGCGAGTATCAGCTGCTGGCCGCAGTCGAAGTGGGGTCGGCTCGCCTGATCGACAACCGTCGGGTCGTGATCTGCGCGCCTGCTGGCGTGGTTTCGCCCCTCTGACCTGTGCGCTAAGACGGTTTTTCCTATGTGCGGTTGCACAAAAATGGCTTGCTTCAGCCCGCGGGGCTGATTAGACTCCGCGATCCCAAACGGTCTGCGCGGCACCCCTGATGCGTGTCGCGGTCAATGATCGGAACCCTCAAGCGAGAGGCTGTGTCATGAACCTGACTTTGCTGAAAGCCAAACTGCATCGGGCCTGTGTGACCCATGCTGAACTTGATTACGAAGGCTCCTGCGCCATCGACGATGATCTGTTGCAGGCCTCCGGAATCCGTGAATATGAGCAGATTCAGATCTACAACCTGACCAACGGCGAGCGTTTTGAAACCTACGCGATCCGCGCGGAAGCCGGTTCGAAAACGATTTCCGTCAATGGCGCTGCTGCGCACAAGGCAGCCGTGGGCGACCGAGTGATTATTTGCTCGTATGCGAGCATGACCGAGGCCGAGGCGAGCGCTCACAAGCCGCGACTGGTCTACTGCAACGAACACAATGACATGACGCACACGCGGTACACGATTCCGGTGCAAGCGGCCTAGCTCGCACCACGCGTCAGCAGTAACGCCGGGCCATGTCCCGGCGTTTGCATTTCTGCCGCCGACAGGTCGGCGCCGGTGCCATGTTCAGGGGAGTAAACAACGATGTCGCGATGGACCGAACTGCAGCATGAGGCCCAGGCCGCCCGGGGGACCGACTGGCGGGTGTTCAGTAACGATCCGGCAGCCGTAGCGTCTCAGGTGGTGTGTGCCGCCGGCTTACGCCTGGACCAAGGGCGGGAGCAGCTGCGCCCGCAGACCTGGACATTGCTGTACGCACTGGCCGAGAAGGCTGGCTTGCAGGCGCAGCGGGCCGCGCAATGGAGCGGGGAGGTGGTCAATCGCAGCGAGCAGCGTAGGGTATTGCATGGCGCCTTGCGCAGTCCGGAGCGGGCGCCGGCCGCGGTCGCTGCTGAAGTCCGGGCGTCTGAACAACAGGTGCAGGCGCTGGTGTCGGCGCTGGCCGAGACGCGTCCGGGAGCTGCCGTGCTGCACATCGGTATCGGCGGGTCGGATCTCGGCCCCCGGCTGGCGGCGGATGTTGCGCGACTGGATTCACCCGCGCTGCGACCCCTGCATTTTCTCAATAACCTGGATGACGCCACGCTCGCCGCCACGCTGGCTGCGCTGGACCCCGCCGATGTCATCGTCGTGCTGGTATCAAAGTCCTATTCCACCGCTGAAACGCTGGAATTGCAGCAGCGGGTCAATGGCTGGCTTGAGGCCGCGGACGTGGATCCGGCGGCGGTCACGGTGGCGGTGACCAGTAATGCGGCCCGGGCCCGTGAAACCGGGGTGCCGGCGGAGCGGATTCTGGACCTGCCGGAGTGGGTCGGTGGGCGTTATTCGGTCTGGTCGGCCGTCAGCGTCAGCATTGCCCTGGCCTTTGGCCCGGCGGCGCGTGAGCGCTTGCGTGCGGGGGCCGCGGCTATGGATACCCACTTTCTTGATACGCCGCTGGAGGCCAACCTGCCTGCGCGGGCCGCTCTGTGTGGTGTGTGGCACGCCAATGCTCTGGCGTACGACACGCGGGTGGTGGTGCCGTATGCCGATGCGCTGAAGCTGCTGCCGGAGTATCTGCAGCAACTGGAAATGGAAAGTAATGGCAAACGGGTGGATCAGCAGGGCCGGCCGCTGGGTCATGCCACCGCACCGGCCACGCTGGGCGGTGTAGGCAGCTGTGCGCAGCACGCCTTTTTCCAACTGCTACATCAAAGCGATGCGGTTCATCCGGTCGAGTTTGTGCTGCCGGCACGGGTGGCCGGCGTGGCTCCGGAGATGCAGCGGCAGTTGCTGGCCAATGCTCTCGCGCAGGCCTGCGCCCTGACTCACGGCCGTGACGCGGATGGCCCCGACGAAACCCGCTGCTGCCCGGGACAGCGGCCGAGTACCCTGATCGGCATGGCGGCGCTGGATCTCTGGCACCTGGGTGCATTACTGGCCTTCTACGAACACCGTACCGCGGTGCAGGGCTGGATCTGGGGGCTGAACAGTTACGACCAGTTCGGCGTGGAGATCGGCAAGACCATCGCCGGCACGATGCAGCGTGCGCTTCAGGGCGACGAGGGGTTCCCCGATGCCGCGTCGGCCGCGGCGGGAGAATGGTTCCGTGGGCAGATGGACGCGCTCACCCGCTGAGGCTCATGAGCGGGGCGGTGCCCCGTCACGGCGCTGTTCGGCCAGCGCCCAGGCGCGCAGTTCTTCCCACCAGTCGCAGTCCTCGGCCGGAGCGCGTTCCAGCGCATCAATAACCGCCAGGCTGGGGGGCATGTTGCCCAGGGCGATGCACAGATTGCGCCGCCATCCCAGCCATCCGGCCCGACGGATCGGCATGCCAGCCAGGCGCGTGTCGTAGTCTTCGCGAGACCACTGCCACAGATCGAGAAGGTGCGGCGCATCCAGGTTGTGTCGCGGCAGGTAATCCGGGGCGACCGTGGACGCGGCCAGCCGGTTCCAGGGGCACACCAGCTGGCAGTCATCGCAACCAAAGATGCGGTTGCCCATCGGCTTGCGCCATTCCCGTGGGATGGTGCCCTTGTGTTCGATGGTCCAGAAGGCCAGGCAGCGGCGGGCATCAAGTTGACGCGGCCCGGTCAGCGCCTGGGTTGGACAGATGGTCAGGCAGGCCTGGCATTGGCCACAGCCATCGGCCTGTGCGGGTTGCTGGCTGGGTGGCAAGGGCAGGTCGGTGAGGATTTCCCCGAGCAGAAACTGCGAGCCATCAGTGCGATCCATCAGCAACGTGTGCTTGCCTACCCAACCGAGGCTGGCGTCACGGGCCAGGGCCTTTTCCAGCAGGGGGGCGCTGTCCGTGGCCACCCGATAGCGCATGTCGGGCACGGCATCGACGAGTTTCTGGGCCAGGGCCTTGAGTTTCTGGCGCAGGCTCTTGTGGTAGTCGCGCCCCAGCGCATAGCGGGCGATATAGCCGCGCTCGGGCTGTGCCAGTACCGCCCGCGAACTGCCCGTATCGACACCCCAGCAGGGTTGCTTGACGCTGATGATGCTCAGCGTGCCGGGATGAACATAGTTGGCATCGCGCCGCAGGGGCAGGCTGCGAGCCAGCCAGTCCATACCGGCGTGTCGACCCTCGGCGACCCAGCGGGCGAGCAGGTCATGGTCCTCTTCGAGTGTCATGCGGGAGACGGCGACACCGGAAAAACCCAGCGCATGCCCCCACGCGGGCAGGGCATTGCTCAGGGCCTGAAGGTCTGCGGGATCAGTCACCCTATAATCGTGGCATGTTCAGCTATGACCCGGTTTTTACGGCCGCCGACGTTGGCAAGATCGACGCATTGGCGATTTCGCGGCTGGGTGATGATGGCGCGATTCTGATGCAGCGCGCGGCCGATCATGCGCTGCGGTGTCTACGGCAGATGGCGCCTCCGGGCGCGGAATCCGTGCGCGAGATCGCGGTGCTGGCGGGGCCTGGGAATAACGGCGGCGATGCGCTGTTGCTGGCCGCCGGCGCGCAGCGACAGGGGTATCGAGTGACGCTGTACGGGCTCGAGGGCACTCCGGCGGCCTGGACTGGCGCGGCCGCGAAAGCCTGGGCTGCAGCGCAAGCGGCCGGGCTCAGCCTGAGGCCCGAATTGCCGACTCAGGCGCCAGGCCTCGTTGTCGATGGCCTGTTCGGCACCGGGCTGGCGCGGCCGCTGCGCGGGCTGGCCGCCGAATGGGTGCAATGGATCGAGCGCGCGCGGCAGCGGGGTGCCTGGGTTCTCGCCCTGGATATTCCGTCCGGTCTCAATGCCGATACCGGGCAGGCCGACGGTGTGCATGTGGTGGCCGACCTGACCGCGACCTTCGTCGCGCGCAAGGTGGGCCTGGATCTGGGGCAGGCCATCGATGCCTGCGGCCGGGTTTGCTTTGACGCCCTGGGCGTGCGCGCGGCCGAAGTGGCATCGCGCACGCCGGTCGCCCAGCGCCTGCGCTCCCTGTCGCTGCCCGCGCGGGCGCGCAATGCGCACAAGGGCGTCGCCGGTCACGTCGTCATTGTCGGCGGTCGGCCGGCACTGGCCGGGGCCAGCGTACTGGCGGCGCATGCGGCATTGCGCGGTGGTGCGGGCAAGGTCAGCCTGCTGGCCGACCCGTCCGCGCAGTATCCGTCGCTGTGGCCGGAGGTGATGCGGGTCGAGACGCGCAGCAAGAACGACCTGATCGGCCTGGCTGGCGCTGCGAGTGCCTTGTGTGTGGGGCCGGGGCTGGGGCGGGATGATGATGTACTGCCGCGCCTGCAGGTGATACGCCGTGCGCCGCGGCCGCAGGTCTGGGATGCCGATGCCCTTTTCGCGCTCAGCCGTTGGCCGGATTTGCGCCCGCAGACGGTCATCCTGACACCGCATCCGGGCGAGGCGGCCACTCTGCTGGGATGGACCACCGCGGAGGTGCAGCGCGATCGTGTAGCGGCGCTGACAGCACTGGTCGAGCGCTGGCGTTGTCCGGTCGTGCTCAAGGGTGCGCGGACCCTGGTGGCCTGGCCCGGTACTCTGCCGATCATCATTCCGCAGGGTTATCCTGGCCTCGCCACGGGGGGCATGGGTGATGTCCTGGCCGGGCTCGTCGCGGCGCTTTGCGCGCAGGGCCTGACGCCGGAGCAGGCCGCGGTGGTCGGCCCGTACCTGCTGGCGCACACCGCGGACCAGTTACGCCCCGCGTGCGGTGACAGTTTGCTGCCGCAGGACATCCTGAACCATCTGCGCATGGGGCCAGCATGACGCGGATCGCGCTGGCTGATCCCGCCGCTACCGACCGTTTTGCGCAAGCGTTTGCGGGGTGCCTCGGCCCTTCCGCTCGCGCCGCCTCTACCGGGCAGCCGCCCTGGCTGATTGCGCTCGAGGGCGAGCTCGGTGCGGGTAAGAGTCATTTCGCACGGGCCATGCTGCGGGCTTTGGGCGTGACCGGCCCGGTGCCCAGCCCGACATACAGTCTGGTGGAAAGTTACCCCGAGGCCGCGCCGGCGGCGGTGCACATGGACTGGTACCGGCTCGCCGACCCCCTGGAGCTGGAGATGCTGGACTGGGACGCGCTCTGCGCCGCGCATGGCGTGGTTCTGGTGGAGTGGGCCTCGCGTTTGCCCGATGCGGCCGTGGCTTGGGATGTTGGCCTGTCATTCGCCCCGATGGCACCAAATGAAGGTGCTGGCCGGACGGTAGATATCACGGCGCACACACGTCGAGCCAATGCCTTACTGGCCAGTTTTGATGCATTGCGGGAAGATATCTCCGCAGGTTAATAATTTTGTTGAGAAAATCGTTGCATCACTGACGAGATGGCAGTAGGCTTGCGCTACCGGTTGTCTGGGGCTGGAGGCAGGCCATGGCTCACATCACGCATTACGTGCACGCGGCGCCATCATGGGTGGCGTGGATACAGCGTGTGTGGCGGCGTGTATCGCCGGCCCTGTTGATTTTCGCTTTGGCGGCACTCGGGGCCTCGCTGCCGGTCCGTGCCGCGACGCTGCTGTCGGCACATGGCGGTAATGCCGCTGACACCGCTGCCCACTCTGAAATTCTGCTGCGCTTCGACGACAAGGCCCAGTGGCGCTGGTTCCGCCTGAGTGAACCGGCGCGCATTGTCATCGATGTGCAGAGCGGCGATGCGTCCGCCGCCACCCGCGAAGCCCTGGCCCAGCTGCAACATCCGCGCGTCAAGAGCATCCGCCTCGGTGACCTGAGCGACGGTTTGCGCGTGGTGCTGGATCTCGTGCGTGAGGTGCCGGAGGTCAGGGTCAGCAACCTTGACACGCGAACCGTGCGCGTGACCCTGGCGGATGCGGCTGTTGAGCGCGCCGTAGCGCCTACGGTAGCGGATCGTTCTGTAGCCGATCCGGAGGTGGCAGCGCCCGTGCCGTTGGGTCCGATCACGACGGTGGAGCAGCGTCCCGTCATTGTCGTGCTGGATCCTGGCCATGGCGGCAAGGATTCGGGTGCGGTCGGGCCAACGGGGTTGCTGGAAAAGCATGTCGCGCTGAGCATCGCCCGTGAAACCAAGCGCTTGCTCGAGGCGCGTGGCGGCTACACCGTGCTGCTGACGCGTGATGGCGACGCCTTCATCCCGCTGCGTGACCGCATTGGGGTTGCCCGCGCAGCGCAAGCGGACCTGTTCGTGTCGATACATGCGGATGCCTTTCATGATCGACGGGCGCATGGCTCATCGGTATATGTTCTGTCCAATCGGGGGGCGTCATCCGAATACGCCCGTTTGCTGGCGCGGCGCGAAAATGCCGTGGACATGTTGGCCGGTATTGAGCACCGCACCAAAGATGATTCGGTTGCGGCCGTCCTGCTCGACATCTCGATGAATGCCGCGATTGACGCCAGCACCGATATTGCCGCGCGGGTGCTGCGCGGCATGGGCCAACTGGGACCACTGCACAAGACGACCGTACAGCGCGCCGGTTTTGTGGTGCTCAAGGCGCCGGATGTACCGTCGATCCTGGTCGAGACGGCGTTTATTTCCAATCCGCGCGAAGAGCGCAACCTGGGCAGCATCAACCATCGTCGCAAGATCGCGTCGGCGCTGGCCCGAGGCATCGAGGACTATTTCACCGAATACCGCCCCTCGGGGGTGGTTCAGGTGGCTCGAGGCGACGCGCTGCAGCGTGAACACCGCGTGCGCTCGGGGGAGACGCTGTCGGGCATTGCCGAGCGTTACGGCATCAGTTTGCAGGACCTGCGCAGCTCCAACGATCTGCGCAATGACACCATCCGCGTCGGGCAAAGTTTGCGCATTCCGGTGCGCACCGCGTCCCGCTGAGGGTCACGTCCCCGCCCGGTCGGGGATTGCGCCGCTCACGATTTCTCTTGCGTCGCCCCGGACGGTGCGGC
>JBDNBC010000270.1:0-3269 GCA_039768115.1 Oceanococcaceae bacterium | reverse complement strand
GTCGGACCGATGGTGACCTGCGCCTCCGGGTGCAATTGCTTGACCGCATGCGCCAGCAGGTGGGCCGTGGAGTGGCGGATGATTTCAACCCCGTCCTCGTCGCGGGCAGTGATGATCGCCAGATCGGCGTCATCAGTGATACGGAAGCTGGTGTCGACAAGCCGGCCATTGACGCGACCGGCGAGCGCGGCCTTGGCCAGGCCGGGACCGATGTCGGCGGCGACATCGGCAACGCTGACGGGCTGATTAAATTCGCGAACAGACCCATCGGGAAGCTGAATTCGAGGCATGGTGACAGTGGCGACCCCTACCAAGGGCCGCGTGTGTGAAGGGGCGCGTAGGGTAGGGGCAGGTGGCCGCGGTAGCAAGCGCGATGGAGCGTGGCAGACGGCCTTAGCCGCCCGGAAGGGCGTCACCGATGGGCGGCAGGGCACGCAGCAGGTCCGCGCTGGCTTCCCGGCGCTGATCTGCTGAGCGCAGGCTGGCGATCCGGTCGACCAGTTCCGGCTTCAGGTGCGGCGCAAAACGGGCAAGAAAATCATAGTGAAACCCGCGCAACAGGGAGCCGAAGCGAAATCCAATGTGCGTCGTACTGGTAGCGAACAGGTGCGCCGCATCCAGCGCGACAAGGTCGCTATCGGCCACGCTGTCATAAGCCATCGACGCCACGATGCCAACCCCGAGTCCATGGCGGACGTAGGTCTTGATGACATCGGCATCGACGGCGGTCAACACCACGTCCGGGCTCAGCCCGCGCGATGAAAAGGCCTGGTCGAGTTCGGAGCGCCCGGTAAATCCAAAGGTGTAGGTGATGATCGGTTCCTGCGCGAGGTCTCGGAGGTCCAGCTTCGCAGTGTCCGCCAGTCGGTGATCGCGCGGCACCAGCACACAGCGATTCCAGCGGTAGCAGGGCAGCATGACCAGCTCCTCGAAATGCCGCATGGCTTCGGTGGCGATGGCAAAGTCCGCGTCGCCCGTGGCCGCCATGCGCGCAATTTGCGGCGGCGAGCCCTGGTTCAAATGCAGGCTGACTTTGGGCCAGCGCTTGCGGAAGCTGTCGATGACCGGCGGCAGTGCGTAACGCGCCTGCGTGTGAGTCGTTGCGATGCTGAGCTGCCCGCGATCGGCGCTGCGAAAGTCCTCCGCGACCCGGCTGATGTTGCGCATGTCGTTCACGACCCGTTCGGCAATCTGCAGGATTTCCTGGCCGGCTGGCGTCAGCCCGGACAGATGCTTGCCGTTGCGGTGAAATACGGGAATGCCCAGTTCATCCTCCAGATTGCGAATCTGCTTCGAGATTCCCGGCTGCGCGGTATACAGCGCATCAGCAGCCTTGGAGATATTGAAGTCGTGCTGGACGACGGCGCGCAGCAATTCCAGTTGGCGCAGTTTCATGCTGATGTGGAACGGTGGTGAGCCGTTGATAATAGAACCTTCGGGAATGATGACGGGCGGTTTTCTGATCATGGAGTTCTTTCCGCTGTTTGCACGTTTGCGCAATCGTCCGGTGCTGCTGGTCGGCGGTGGCGAAGTGGCCTTGCGCAAATGGCGACTGCTGCAGCGCGCCGGCGCGAACATCACGGTGGTAGCCACGGCCCTGGCGCCCGAGCTGGACACGGCATGGCGGCAGGGGCAGTTCGACTGGCAGGCCCGCGCCGTTGTGCGTGCGGATGTGCATGCCGAGCTGGCCCTGGCCATTGCCGCGACGGATGATCCCGAGTGCAATGCGCTGTGCGCGCAATGGGCGGAGGCGGAGCGCGTGTGGGTCAATGTCGTTGATGCGCCCGCGCAGTGTTCGGTGATCACTCCGGCTATTGTCGACCGCACCCCGCTGGTGGTGGCGATCTCCAGCGCGGGCGCAGCGCCGGTGTATGTGCGGCGCCTGCGCATGCGGCTGGAGCAAGAGCTTTCTCCCGGGCTTGGCGCGCTGCTGCGCTGGGCGGCCCAATGGCGTCGCGCGGTGCGCCAGGCGCTGACCGATGGGCGCGCGCGATTGCGATTCTGGGAGTGGATCTTTGATGGGCCGCCGGCGTCGCTCTACCTGAGCGGCCAGGGCCATGCGGCCGAGGAATTACTGCGCCAGCATCTGCAGACGGCGGCGGCGGATCGGCCGCAGGGCGAGGTCTGGCTGGTGGGTGCCGGTCCAGGCGATCCGGATTTGCTGACCATCCGTGCATTGCGGCGCATGCAACAGGCGGATGTGGTCGTCCATGACCGACTGATCGGCGCGGGCATTCTGGAGTTGGTGCGTCGCGATGCGGACCGGATTGACGTGGGCAAGCGGCGCAGTAACCACACTCTGCCGCAGGAAGACATCAACGCGTTGCTGGTGCGGCTGGCCCGTGAGGGCAAGCGGGTGCTACGGCTGAAGGGTGGCGATCCCTTCGTGTTCGGCCGCGGCGGTGAGGAAATCGACACCCTGGCACAGGCCGGCGTGCCCTTCGAAGTCATCCCGGGAATCACCGCGGCCAACGGGGCGGCCGCCTATGCCGGGATTCCGCTTACCCACCGCGATCACGCGCAATCCTGCATTTTCGTCACGGGGCATCCGCAGAAAGACGGGCAGCTTGATCTGCCCTGGTCGACGCTGGTGCGGGGCGGACAAACGGTAGTGATTTACATGGGGATTACCGCACTGGAGGGAATCATTGCTCACCTGCTGGCAGCGGGAGCGCCGCCCGAGCGGCCTGCCGCGGTGGTCGAGAACGCGACGCGTGGCGATCAGCGAACCCTGGTGGGCACGCTTGCCAGTCTGGCGAGCCAGGTCGCGGTTGCCGCGCTCTCCGGGCCGGCAGTTGTGATCGTGGGCGACGTGGTCGGCCTGCGTGATCGGCTGGCGTGGCGACACGAGTCGGCGGGCACTGCCGAGGTCGATGTCGGAACGGCTGCGGAATCAGCCGGCGACTGAAATGTTGTGCGTCTCGAGTGGGTAGCCGCGATCGCGGTAGAACCGATAGCGCGCTCGGGCCGGGGCCCGCTCCGCATCATCGCCGGCCACAATTTCCAGGCAGCGTTCGTACTGCGAAAAAAAGGCGGGCGGTTCCGTGCCGTCATGCCGCCAGATCAGCAGCGTTTCCCGCATGTCGCCAAGCGGTGGGTTGGCAGTCAGTGTGATCGGCGCGGCGCTGGCCGTGGCGCTCTCCAGCTCATGCGCGGTGAAGCTGCCCTGCGACCAGGTCCACAGCCGCCGGTCCAGGCTCAGGCGGCTGTCGTCATCGGGAATCCACGCACTGCAGCACCTGCCGGTGCGCTGGATCTTGTCCAGCAGC
>JBDNBC010000269.1:0-5568 GCA_039768115.1 Oceanococcaceae bacterium | reverse complement strand
CCCCTGTGTTGTGCCAGCGGAGCTGTGCATTTGGCTCCTGCCGCAAAGTCGAGGCGGTTCGTCTGCCATACGCTGGCGTCGATCAGCCCGCGCTCAAGTAGTTGCCCGGCGATTCCCACTAGGTAGTGGCCATGTCCGGCCAGCCATAGCCGGTCGAACAGTACGCGGCCCGCCCGTTCGATGTCGCTGGCATCGGTGACGGCGATGTATACCCGCTGCCCACGCAGGCCGGTCAGGTCGTCGCCAGTCTTCGTGTTGACGATGTGTGAAGAACTGGACGGCCACCAGATGCGGCCGCAGTCTCCGATGGCGGGGCAGGCTTCGGCCAATGCCGCCATGACGGCATCGTGGTCGAGGGCATCGCCGCCGTGGTCCGGGTCATAGTCGAGCAGCAGGATGCCGGGGCCGTCCGGCCAGGGCATCGCGTCCTTCGTGCGTGTGGTGGCCGTAGGCGGTTGCCCCAGCTCATCAAATCGGGCCTTGCTGTAGATGTCGCAGGCATCGCGCCCGGTCAACCCATATGTCAGCGCCTGATTGGGCTTCAACGCGGACAGCACAGCGGCGAAGTCCGCCAGTGACACAATGCTGACCTGTTCGGCCCGGCCTTCGGTCATGGACGCGACCGTGCGCTTGTCGAGCGTGCCGTCAGCCTTGAGCGTGTAGGACTTCGTGAGCGTGCGAGGTTTAATGCTCGTGATCCGCGTCAGCGCTAGGTTTCGCGCCCCTTCGGCGGCGGGGTTTCCGGGACTAGCGGGACTAGCGGGACTAACGGGACTATTAACCTCCAGGAATTTTTCGCACGGTCGAACCTGGGGCATAGCGGAGGCGCTCATTGATGGCCCCCTGCAGCACCAGTGGACAGACCGGTGAGCCGGTCCAACTTCGACACGGCAGCGAGGTACCGCTCGTGCGCTGTGCCAACTTGCGGTGTGCTTCGGGTCCGCTCCCAAGCATAGGCAGCAGCGTGCATGAGCTCCCGCGCCTCGCTACCGGGCAATCTACCAGCGTTCAGGACGTGGGAATACGGGCCGTAATTCACGGTGGTGCAATTCACGCCGAGAATCTGCGCCTGAGCGCTTGGATTATCGATGACATCCTCGGCTTCGCGAAGGCCTGTCATGCAGCGCCTACCGTGCTTCGTCTCGAATAACCAGCCGATTAGCTTGAGCGAACCGGCATCGCTTCTACGGACCGCCATCACGCGGCCACCTTGGCGTTTTCGATCAGGGCGCGAACATCCCCGACGCGGTAACGCTTGCTGTTGCCGAGTTTGTAGCCGACCAAGTTGCCCGAGCGTTCGAGCCGCCATCGGGTTGTGGCACCTATCCGCAAGACCTGTTCGACCGTCAGGCCGTCCGTCATCTTGTCGTCGGCTAAGAGTTGCCAGTTACGGCAATCGTCGGTCAGAGTTATCCGCTTTGAATCAGCAGCGGCGGGCTGGGGGGCTGAGGGCATGTGACGGGCCTTCTTGAAAGTGCCCTGATATTTCAGGCGGTATCTGCCTAGCGGTGTGGGGAGAAAAATGGAAACCTTTGCGGAATTTCGGGCCTATTTGCGGGTTTTCTTTCTTTGCACCAATTCACGCAGAACGCTCGTTGCCGTTTCCCTGTCCAGAGCATCGCCCGCGTGTTCCGAGAACCGGACTATTTCAGCCGCTGCGCCGTGGCTATTCGGGTCGATGCTGAGCGCGTGCAACAACGTCGCGATTACGCGTTGATAAGTCGTTCGACGCTTGCCATGTAATGCCTGCGGCTTGGTCTCCAAACCTGAGGCTAAGCCGTCAAAGTCTGGCAGCTCGTTGGCGGGCCAGAAGAACGACTGCAATGGAGAATCGAGGTCTCCCCAGTCATTATCAAGGATGCCCATTTCGTAATCGTAGTCGGGGCTAAAGGCGGTCTTTTCCGTTTCCTTGTAGTAAGCCGCCAAAAATCCGAGTGCACGCTTATTTATCCCATCATCATCCGGGCCTTTCTTTCTGCCGTAATCATCCCATCCATAGATGCCCGACTTTTCAATAGCTGTCGCGAGCACACCAACCGTAACGCGCCCGACACGGTTGGCGTCCCGGCCAAATAAGGCATCAGCAAGCGATACAGGAAGTGCCTCCAGATCGAAGTTGATTTTCATGCGCGCGCCCTCCTAATAGACGTCACGGTCGCCACGCCATCGCGCAGCCGGTCTAGTAGATCAGCCCAGGCCTGCATCATCCGGCGGCGTTCGTCGAGAAACTGCGCCCGGTCATAGGCTCCGCCAAGCGGCCCGGCGGCTTTGTGAGATAGCTGGCGTTCGATGGCGTCGATAGTCCATCCGTGTTCACTGAGCAGGCTGCGGGCCATCGCACGGAAACCGTGCGGGGTCATATCGTCGTTGCTGTAGCCCATGTTCCGCAGGGCTTGGCGGGCGGCGTTTTCTGATAACGGACGCGAGCGCCCCCGCGCGCCAGGGAACACGTAATGCGGCATGTCGGGCCGGTGGGCTATGGGATGGTCGGTCAGGGGTTGCAGATCGCGCAGTACCTCCAGGGCCTGCTCCGACAGCGGCACGATATGCGTGCGTGCGGTGTGGCGCTTGTTCTTGCTGACCACGTAGCGCCACTGTGCGGCCTCCCAGTTGATTTCCGGCCACTGCATCGTGCGCAGCTCGCCGGGCCGCTGGAACAACAGTGCGGACAACCTGAGCAGTGCACGGACGGTGGGCGTGCCTCTATAGCTGTGAATGTCACGCACCAGCCGGGCCACGTCCGGGGCTTCGGTCAGGGCAGCAAAGTGCTTAACCGGCTTTGTGCGGCGCTCGCCTTTGAGTGCCTGTGTGGGGTCGCGCTCGGTGATCCCCTGCCGGGCGGCGTAGCGGAATATCTGGCCGATCAGGACGCGGACGCGGCGGGCGGTTTCTTCGGCCCCGCGCGCCTTGATTCGCAGCAGGACATCGCGCACTTCGGGAACGGTGATTGACTCCATCGGGCGCTTGCCCAGATAGGGCAATACGTCCTTGTCCAGTTTGGCGAGAATGGCCGTGCGGTAAGTCTCAGATAGCGGCTCGATTTCATCCGCAAACCAGCGCCGGGCCACCGCCCCGAAGTTGCCCGCATCAGCCAGGGCGTTGTCGGCATCGGCACGGCGGGACAGTTCGGCGTTGATATCCAGACCCGCAGCCAGCATTCCCCGCGCTTCCTCACGTCGGGCACGGGCCACGGATAAGGGCACCGCCGGATATTCGCCAAATGTGGCTTTGGACTCCCGGCCATCGGGACCGGTGTACTTGAGCCTCCAAACCTTGCGGCCAGTGGGCAGCGCTTCGAGGAAAAGCCCGCCCCCATCGTACTTGCGCGGGCGCTTGTTGCGCTCCGAGTCAGGCTTGAGGGCGCGGCAGTCCGCATCGGTCAGGGGCTTGGTGGTGCGCATCTGGGGGTGCTCCGGCAGGGGCTGTGCCCTTTAGGTTTCGCTGTGCCCCTAACTGTGCCCTTAAAAGGGCACGTTGCACAATGTTTCCCCTTGTTCCTCAGCGTTCCGTTTTCGCTTGAAACCCTTATTTGTCAAGGGTTTTGGAGGCTTGGGAAACTTCGAGGAACCTGAAAATGGTGGCTACGGGTGGACTCGAACCACCGACCCCAGCATTATGAGTGCTGTGCTCTAACCAACTGAGCTACGTAGCCATGCAACCGCTGGCGAGCCGCGCAGTTTAGCGGCTTGTACTGGCAGCGTAAAGCCACCACATCTCTTTTAGACGTTGAAGCGGAAATGCATGACATCGCCCTCCTGGACGATGTACTCCTTGCCCTCGAGCCGCCATTTCCCAGCCTCTTTCGCCCGCGCCTCCCCCTGGCAACGGACGTAGTCATCGTAGGAGACAACTTCGGCGCGAATGAAGCCTTTCTCGAAATCGGTATGAATAACGCCCGCGGCCTGCGGCGCCGTTGCACCGATTTTGAGCGGCCACGCGCGCACTTCCTTCTCTCCGGCCGTGAAGTAGGTTTGCAAGCCGAGGAGTGTGTACGCCGCGCGAATCAGCCGGTTTAATCCCGGCTCGGCCAGCCCGAGATCCGCCAGAAACTCCCGCTGCTCATCGTCCTCGAGAACCGCAAGCTCGGCTTCGATGGCGCCGCATACGGCCACCACTTCTGCCCCCTCGCGCTGCGCCAGGTCGCGCACGGCGTCGAGCATGGGGTTGTCGCTGAAGCCGTCTTCGGCGACGTTGGCGACGTACAGGATCGGCTTGATGGTGAGCAGGTTCAGGTCCCGCAGGGAGACCCTTTCCTCCGCGGTCATGTCCACGGCCCGCGCCGGCGCACCTTCATTCATCTCCGCCAGCAGCCGTTCGAGCAGCTCGACGCGCTGACGCAAGGCCTTGTCACCGCTCTTGGCCATCTTCAGCGCGCGGTCGCGCGTCCGGGTCACTACGTCCAGGTCCGCCAGCACCAGTTCGGTGTTGATGATTTCGGCATCGCGTACCGGGCCAATGCTGCCGGACACGTGGATGACGTCGTCATCCTCGAAGCAGCGCACCACGTGAGCGATCGCATGGGTTTCGCGGATGTGGCCGAGAAACTGGTTGCCCAGACCTTCCCCCTGCGAGGCCCCGGCCACCAGACCGGCGATATCGACAAATTCACAGACGGCCGGAAGGATTTTCTGCGGCTTGACGATGCTCGCCAGCGCGTCAAGGCGCGGGTCCGGCACCGGAACGATCCCGACGTTGGGGTCGATCGTACAGAAGGGGTAGTTCTCCGCGGCAATGCCCGCTTTGGTCAGCGCATTGAAAAGCGTGGATTTGCCCACGTTGGGCAAACCGACAATTCCACACCGAATAGCCATCTTGGTTCCTTAAGTAGCGCTGTGCACAATCTGGACAGCCGGTTCCCAGCCCCGCGTCAACCAGTTCATCACTGCCGTGGCCGCGTGCTCGACGGCCCGGTCCAGGCTGATCTGCTCGTCCCGGCCGGCCGCCGACAACACATGGCCCAGCACCGCCTCACGCTGGCCCGGGTGGCCGACGCCGATACGCAGGCGGCGGAAGTCTGCGCCGCAGTGGCGAATGATGTCCTTCAGGCCATTGTGCCCGCCGGGGCCGCCGCCCTGCTTCAGGCGCACTCGGCCTGGTGGCAGGTCCAGTTCATCGTGGGCGACAAGCAGGGCATCGAGCGGCAGCTTGTAGAAGTCGATCAGGGCGCGTACCGACTGCCCGCTGTTGTTCATGAAAGTCTGCGGCTTGGCCAGCAACACGCGCGCGCCATCAACCAATGTGGCCTCGGCGGTTTCGGCCTGCATGCGCGACTGGTTGCGCAGGCTGACCCGCTGCTCGCCGGCAAGGGCATCCACCAGCCAGAAACCAGCGTTATGCCGTGTCTGGGCGTACTTGGAGCCCGGGTTGCCCAGACCCACGATCAGTACACGCTGCGTGCTCATGGTTGGCCTCCGTCACAAACGAAAAGGGCCGAAGGCTGACTGCCTCCGGCCCCTGCTTGCGGGGTTGCGGGGTTTACTCCTCGCCGTCCTCGGCCGGCTCGTCCGCGCCGTCCTCATCTTCCGGCTCCACCTGCGCGCGTGTCTTGTGCGCGACGCAGACCGCCTG
>JBDNBC010000268.1:0-2954 GCA_039768115.1 Oceanococcaceae bacterium | reverse complement strand
GCATCAGTCATGTGTCATCCCCCGATTTGATGGCGTCTGTAAATCTTGGCACAGCCTGAGGCTGATCACGCCAGGCGGCCAGTTCGGCCGGCGTATTCAGACTGAGGCGGCTACCGGACGGCAGCGCCCGCTCAACACAACGGTAAGCCGCCTGCCAGCGCCAGATGCTGCCCGCAGGATGCGCGGGTCGGGGCACCTGCTGCCGATCCACCAGCGCGCAGGTCGGATGCACGCGGCCGTCTACGGCCCCGCGGGCGATGGCCGCATCGCAATCCATCAATGCGTGCGCCAGCATCGGCACGAAATCGCCACGAAAGTCGACCGCATCAACCGGCAACAGAAGCACATAGCGTTGCTGCAGGTGCGGCCATACCGCATGCACACCGGCCATCGGCCCGCCCTGCCCCGGCGCCAGATCCGGCGCATCGGGCACGACCGGGCACCCGGCCTGCCGGTACAGCGGTAGCAGGTGATTGGCATTGACAACCACCCGTGCCACCGCCGGTCGAATGGCACGCCACAGACGCAGAAACTGCGGCTGCCCGCCGAGCATCAGTGTCGATTTGTTGGTGCCGCCCAACCGCATGCCCTGACCTCCGGCCAGAATCACGGCATCAATGCAGCGCGCAGGAATCATGGGGGACACAGCATATACGGCATGGATATTGCTCTCGCGGCGACCATGGTGCGCGATAGCAACAACCGGGTTCTGCTGATCGGGCCGGAACCGCATCTCGTGGCGGCCCTGGAAAGTGCCGGCTTCGAGGTGGTCACCATGGACGCCGACGCTGATCTTTATGCCTTGGTCGATCGCCTGTGCCCGCACGCGATCCTGCTGGGCGCCGATTCCCCCAGTCGCGACACCCTCGAGCATCTGGCCACACTGAACCGTCGGCACCCACAACCGGCGCTGCTGCTGCAAGGAGTCGCAAATCCGGAGCTGAGTCAACAGGCGCTGGCACTGGGGATCAGCGCCTATGTCACTGAAGGCCTGTCTCCGGCGGCCATCCGCTCGTTGATCGAGGTCTCGATTGCCCATGCGCAGCAGGTCCATGGCCTGCGCCGAGAGCTGGCACGCAAACAGAAGTCGCTGGCCGAGCGCAAGCAGATCGACGCCGCCAAGCGCGTGCTATGGAAGGAACACGGAATGAGTGAAGACGCGGCCTATCAAGCCCTGAAAAACCACGCCATGCATAAACGTTGCAGCATTGCTGAAGCCGCGCGGCGCCTGCTGGAGAGCAAGTCCGAATGAAAATGGTCCGGGTTGGTTACCTGCCGCTCACCGACGCTCTGCCCTTGCTGTATGCGCGCCAGAAAGGCTTTGACGAACAGCAGGGCATTCATCTGAATCTGGTCTCGATGGCGAGTTGGGCACAACTGCGTGACGCCCTGCTCACCGGCCAGATTGATGCCGCGCATTGCCTTCCGGGCATTCCCCTGGCGACGCAAGCCGGGATCTACGGCGCGGTACCGCGGCTGGCGACCGCGTTCACGCTGAATCACTCGGGCAACACCATCACGGTCCGCGCCGACCTCGTTGATCACACCCAGCCCCGGCCGCAGCTGCTGTCCAGCGCCTTCAGCCGCCGACCGCCTGAGCGTCCGTTGACTTTTGCATCGGTATTCCCCGTATCCAAACATAATTTCGAGATGCGCTACTGGCTGCACACGCAGGGCATTCGCACCGACGACGTGCAGCTGCAAGTGCTCCCGCCGCCTTCACTGGCCGCGGCTTTGAGCGCGGAGCGCATCGATGGCTTTTGCGCCGGCGAGCCCTGGGGCAGCGTGGCTCAGCGCCTGGGCGCGGGTCAGATTATGAGTCACAGCCGGACGCTGGGTTTACCCGCCACCGAGAAGGTGCTGGCGGTACGCGAAGAATGGCTGGACTCCGCCGAACACTGCGCCCTGCTGCGCTGCCTGCATGCCAGCTGTCATGAACTCGACACCATGCGCAACCGGCAGCGGGGAGCCGTGCTGCTGGCCGATACCCTGGGTCTTGGCATCGCGGATATTCGCCCGGCCCTGTTTAACGAGGGCGTCTTTGCAAGCGCCGGGACAGGCGAGCATTTTCTCAGCTTCGCCGGCGTCAACCGGCCGGATCGGCGCCACGGCGTCTGGCTGCTGGTGCAGATGTTCAACGAACGGGGTGACGACCTCAGACCGGCGATGGACAGCCCTGCCGATATCGGCCAGCGGACCTTCCGCAGTGACATCTACGACGCTGTGCTGGGTACGCACAACTAGCGAGTCCACATGGTGCAATCGCGCTTCATTTTGATGCAATGCACCAATCCGGTAGCGCCGTTTATCCCGGACGAAGACGGCGAAGGTGTTCAGGAACAATCACTTAGCAACATGGCACGTTGATTGCCTCAGAGATGGCGAGACGTGGACCAGGCCCTACGGGCACGAGTGCGTCGATGAAGCGGCCATGGGCATCCGCCCGGCCTTCTCTCGTCGTCACTCCCTCTAGAGGACTGGATCATGGACGTTGCCAACAAAGCGACCCGCATCACTCTTTTTGACCTGAAGTCCGTACAAATGCGGACGTTCCACCTGACCTGGCTGGCCTTTTTTCTGTGCTTTTTTGGCTGGTTCGGGATCGCCCCGCTAATGGCGGTGGTCCGCGAAGACCTGCTGCTGACCAAGGCACAAATCGGCAATACGATAATCGCCTCGGTCGCCATTACCGTTCTGGTGCGGCTACTCATCGGCCCGCTGTGCGACAAGTTCGGGCCCCGCAAAACCTATTCCGCACTGCTCCTGCTCGGCTCGCTGCCGGTCATGGGCATAGGCCTGGCCGACAGCTACGAGAGCTTCCTGATGATGCGCCTGGGCATCGGCGCCATCGGCGCGGCCTTCGTCATCACGCAATACCACACCTCAGTGATGTTCGCGCCGAACGTGGTCGGCACGGCCAATGCCACCACGGCAGGCTGGGGCAATCTCGGCGG
>JBDNBC010000267.1:0-12430 GCA_039768115.1 Oceanococcaceae bacterium | reverse complement strand
CGCCATTGCCTCGGGCAACGGCGACGTCTTCCTCTGTGGGGGCGTGGAACATATGGGCCATGTGCCAATGACGCATGGCATTGACGGCAACCCGGAACTGTCCGTGCAGGTGGCTAAAGCCTCCGGCAGCATGGGCCTGACCGCCGAGATGCTGGCGACCATGCATCAGATCTCCCGTGAGGCGCAGGACGCCTTCGCCCTGGAGTCGCACAAGCGGGCCCATCGGGCCAATACCGGTGGTGAATTCGCCAATGAAATGGTGCCGATTCACGGCCACGATGCCGACGGGGCGCCGATTCGCGTCGCCTTCGATGAGGTGGTGCGGGCCGATGCATCGCTGGAGGGCCTGAGCGCGTTGCGTCCGGTGTTCAATCCGGCGTCGGGCTCGGTGACGGCGGGCAACAGCTCGGCCATTTCCGATGGCGCCTCCGCGGTGCTGGTCATGAGCCGCGCCAAAGCCGACGAACTGGGCCTGAAGCCCATGGCGAAAATTCGTGCCGTGGCCTCAGCCGGGTGCGATCCGTCAGTGATGGGTCGTGGCCCCGTGCCGGCGACCCAGAAGGCGCTCAAGCGTGCAGGATTGTCGCTGGCGGATATGGACTACATCGAGCTGAATGAGGCCTTCGCCGCGCAATCACTGGCCGTGCTCAAGGAGCTCAAGCTCACCGATCAACAGCACAAGATCAATATCAAGGGCGGCGCCATTGCCCTGGGTCATCCGCTGGGCTGTTCGGGTGCGCGCATTACCGGTGCATTGACCCACATACTCAATGAGAAGGATGCGCAATTTGGTCTGGCCACCATGTGCATTGGCATGGGGCAGGGCGTGGCGACCGTGCTGGAGCGGGTGGACTGAACTGGTGGCGTGCATCCGGCGCGCAATGACATGCATTGTTGAGGCCCGCCGCGTGCGGGCCTTTACAATGAAGCCATGACAAAAACTGCCGTCCACGCCACCGCCGCGCCGAATCGTCTGCACGCGGTGGTTCGTCTCAGTGTTATTGCTGTACTGATCGTGGCGGCGGTATCGCCAACCGTGTTGACCCTGTATCTGCGCGCGGAAGGTGGCCTGGAGCGCATGGCGCTGGCGCCGGACTTTCATGTGGTGGCGATCTCGCTGGCCATTGCGTTTAGCGCCTTCGTGACCTATGTGGCGTATCGGGCCTATCTTGAGTCGGGCAAGCTGTTCCAGAAATGGCTTCTGTGGGGCTTGGTGGCCTTTACGGTGATCTACGCGCCCCATGGGTTCCTCACCAACGTGGCTGTTGATACGGGCAATCCCTGGGTGTTTCTGCTGTATGGGCCGGCGTCACGGCTGGTGCTGGGCTTGTGCTGGCTGATGGCGGCATTGCGCTACGGCCGGGTCACGGCGGCGCCATCCGCTGCGGCCATGCGCCGCGCCACCGCCATCTGGGTGGGCGGATGCGTTTTGCTGTGCCTGGGCGTATACGGCCTGGCGGTGTCGCCGCTGGCCGGCGAGCGCTGGGTTCGCTGGTCCATGGAAATCGGGGCGGTCGTTGCCCTGGCCTTGAGCATGGTGATCTTGCTGACGCGGCGCGCATCCGGGCAGTTCATCGTGACGCTCGCCATTGTCGAATTCATCTTCATCCAGGCCAGCATCGCATTCATGGGCACCATGGCCTGGTCCCATCTGTGGTGGTACGCCCACATCATTTTTGCGGCGGGTTTTTTGCTCCTGAGCTACCAGGTGGCGACGGTGTACCTTTCCGGCATCGCCTTTGAGCATGCGCTCAGCCAGGGCGAATTACTGCGCAAGTTGAGCGAAGCCAATGTGCGTTATCAACGCTCGAACCAGGAGCTCAGCCAGTTTGCACACCTTGTCAGCCATGACCTTCAGGCCCCGCTGCGCCGCATCGCCAGCTTTATCGATCTGACCGAAGAGGAACTGGGCCCCCGCGCGAATGCCCATATCCGGACCTACCTGGACTTTATCCGTGACAGTGCCGGTTCGTTGCGTGCCCTTGTGCAGCGAATCCTTGATTTGTCGTCGGCGGAATCGCGCCCCCTGGAATGGAGTGCGGTGGATCTGAACGGAGTTTTGGACGACGTCATGGCACTGTTCGCGGAGGATGCGCAGAAGCTGGACGCACGCATAGAACATGATGATTTGCCCACGGTCCGCGGCGACCGGATGCTGCTGACCCAGGTCTTCCAGAATCTGCTGCAAAACGCGATCAAGTACCGGCGGCCGGAAGTGCCGTTACGGGTGAGGGTGTACGCCCAGCCACGCGGGGCGTGGTGGCAGATTGCCGTCGCTGATAACGGTCGCGGCTTTGATATGTCGCAGGCCGAGAAAGCTTTCCAGATGCTGACCCGCCTGCATGGTGAGGAGGTCTCCGGCAGCGGGGCCGGGCTGGCCATTTGCAACCGCATTGTCAAACGCCATGGCGGCCACATCGACGTTACGGCGGCGGTCGATCAGGGTGCGACCTTCCAGGTCCTTCTACCGGCAGTCGACAACGTCGATCAGGCGGACGGGTCCGGTTACTGAGGGCTTCCGCGAGCCGAGGCGGTAACGACGCTTAGGACGGGGCAAAGAATATCGGGTAGTTGATGGTGATCGACGGCACGTCTTTCGCGCCAAAGTTGATCAGCTTCACCCGCGCCACCACCTTGCGTTCCAGGTCATCGTCGTTCAACTCGCTGGAGACGATCTCACAGTTAGTGACCGCTCCGGAGGGCGCGATGGTCAACTTCAGCACCAGCTTGCCCTGCAGAGCCGGGTTGCTGCGCAGCGCGCGGTTGTAGATGGCGTAAAGACCGCCCTTGTTGCGGTCCATGACCAGCTGAATTTCTTCCAGCGACCGGCCGGCGTTGCGGGTATCGCCGCCTTGACCGGGACGGCTGCGGTCGGCACCGACACCGGAGCCCGATGCGCTGATCGTGCGTTGGCCGCCATCTGCGCGTTGTCGGGGTCCGAGCTGCGTGCTTGATGATCGCTCGCGCGGCACATCGCTGACCCGCGCGCCACTGCCGCCGGACAAATTGGATGACACGACGTTCGCACTCCCGACCTCGATGTCGGTCGCGCCCGCTGCGGACTGCCGCAGTGGGCGATCCTGGGCGGTGATGACCGGTTCCGCCTGCAGGCTCTGCAGTGCGCTCAGGGCGCCAGCCAGCTCGCGCTGGACCTTTTCACGAGCCTGTGCGCTGCGATCCACCGGAGGTGCCGTGGGTTGAGGTTTTTCCTGTGGTGCGACAGGCTCCGGCTCGGGAGCCGTTTCAGGCTCCGGTTCGGGGTCCGGCTCGGGATCAGTGGTGTCTTCGTCGGGCGCTTCAGGCTCGGGTTCGGCAATCGGCAGAGGTTCGGGGCGCTCTTCCTGCTGCTGCGAGGCTTGTTCCAGCAGCAGCGCGGCGAAGCGATCAGAGACGGGCTCACCGCCGCCTTCCTCCAGCCCCGACAATTGCCACAGCGGAATGATGATGCCAAGCACGAATGCAGGCAGGGCCAGCCAGAAAATGATGCGCCGAAAACGGGCGTCATCGGCGGCGATGTCATCCCAGATGTTGTGCTGAACGAGGGTGCTCACGCATCGCCTCCGCTGAGCATGACGCTGCTCTGTTCGCTGCTGAGCACGGCAAAGGACACCTTGCCGTAATTCGTCGCCACGCAGCTCTCCATGATCCGCTTGATCAGCTGGAAGGGCAGGTTCTTGTCGGCCATCACGGTCACTTCGCCGCGGTCATTGGGGTCAACGGCTTCGTCGTCGCGGGTGATGCGTTGTGCCTGCTGGTCGAGGGCCTCGCGCAGGGGGTTCAACGCATCGGAGCTGTTCAGGGCGATATCGGTTTTCATCACCGGCCGCCCGTTCACCAGAATGTCGTCGGTGGTCACCATCACCAGGATGGTTTCGCGCGCGCGCTGCTCGGCGATGGACTCCGGCAGCTCGAGCGAGTCGGTGTTCGGCAGGACTTCCACCTGCGAGGACTGCACGAGCAGAAAGAACACCAGGATGGTGAAGATGTCCATCAGCGACACCATGTTCAGTGCGCTGGTGCGCTTGCCACGCGCCGTGCGACGCTGCATGCGCTGGCCGCGCCGGCTGTGTGCGGCAATCATTGCGGGTCTCCACTGCGCGGCGGCAGCTCACCCAGAGAGATTTGCGGGAACATGGGCACGTTCACCATCTCTTCGTCCTGTGCAATACGGGTCAGACGCACGGCATCCATGACCTGAATGAGCGTGTCGTAGGGCGTGTCGCCGTCCAGCAGCACGACCGCAGCGTCCTTGCTCACGTCCCCAAATTTGATGCGCTGCAACGCGGCGTTAAGCTCGGCGAGGCTGTCGTCGCTGACCCCACCGGCATAGCGTTCTTCGCTGCCATCAGGCGCGCGCAGCACCAGCGCGTCGGCGCGCACAAGCACCGTGGGAGGTGGCAGGGGCTCTTCTTCCGGAGGCTCCTGCGGTTCACTGGTGGCCGGGGCGGGTAGGGCCACTTCCAGAATGGCCAGCCGCGAAAAGACCGCCGTGATCAGCAGAAAGGGGACCAGGATGACCATCAGATTCAGGAAGGCCGTAATGTTCAGGTCGTCCTGGCTCTGGCCCCGGTGGCGATGCCGGCGTTGAAGCATGTGCAGATCTCGCGTGCGGGGTTTACTTCGCGTCGCGCGCGATCATGTTCAGGAACTTGACGGTCGTCATCTCGAGGGCATCCACCACCTCGGTGGTGCGTGCCTGCAACCAGGCGTGCAACAACAACAGCGGGATGGCCGACATCAGGCCAAATGCGGTGGTGTTCATGGCCACCGAAATCGACGCCGACAGCAGGTTAGCCTTTTCCGCCGGGTTGACGTTGGCTACGGCCGTGAAGCCTTGGATCAAGCCGATGATGGTGCCGAGCAGGCCGAGCAACGTGGCGATATTGGCGAATACAAAAATAAAGGGCGTGCGCCGCTCCAGCCGTGGCATCACCTCCATCAGCGCTTCTTCCATTGCCATCTCGACATCGTGCCGGGGCGCCTGGGCGGCGCTGCGCTCGAGGCCCATGCTCAGTACCGGCGCCAGGGGGGCGTCCGAGCCGCTTACATGTTCGCGCGCGGCCTGCAACTGGCCGCCGGCAATGTCATTGACGACATCGCCCCACAGCCGCCGGTTGCGCGTCTGCGAGCGCCGCAGAAACATCAGGCGCTCGATGCTGATGGCCAGACCGAGCACCAGCACCGCCACGATCGGGTACATGAATAACCCGCCGTTCTGGAAGAAGCGGATGGCAAGTTCAAGCATGTTCTAACTCTCTTTTCAGGTTATTTGCGTTACCGCGTCGCGGCGTCCAGGGCATCGTAATATTCGATCTGTCGGGCGAAGACTTCCGGATCCAGCAGCTGCGGACGAACATCCAGCTGGCGGGCCGGGCGACTGAGCTCGGCTTCAGGGTTGGCGGGGCGCCAGGGCGAAATGTACAAACCGATAGGCAAGTCCCGGTCCCCGACGATCGTGGCCCCCTCCAGGGTGGCCTCGGCGGGCGGCGAACCGGATTGGGCATGGGCCAGCACGCTGCAACCAATTGCTGCAGTGCACATCAGCCATTGTAAGGCGGAACGATTCATTACGTGATTCTCCTCAGGCGCCGCGATCAAGGCGGCGTTGCAAATCGGCGATCCAGCCCGCCACGCGGCTGTCGCGCTGATCTTCTGGTGACAACTCGACGTAACGCTCATACGCACTCAGAGCGGCGGACAGCTGGCCGCGCCAGATATCCAGCAGAATGCCGAGGTTGAGCCATGCCGGTGCGTAACTGGCATCGACGGCGATGGCCTGTCGGTAAGCGCGCTCGGCGGCATCAATGTTGTTGATCTCGCGCGCCAGAACGCCCTGCAAATTCCACGCGGGAGCCAGTTGGTCATCGCGTTGCAGTGCCGCGTCGACATTGGCCGCCGCACTGTTGGGGTCGCCACGCCGATACTGCAGCAGGGCCAGGTTCAGCCACGGCGTGGCGTAGTCAGGGTAGTTGCGGGTCAATTCGGTGAACAGCTGCTCTGCGCGCGCGACATCACCGGCGGCAATCGCCGCGACGGCCTGTTGGTGCTGCTGGCCTTCAACGGAGTCCCGCGCAGCGGAGTCACCGCCGGGGCCACCGACGGTCGCGCAGCCACTCAACAGCGTCGTCGCCAACACGGCCAGCACGGCCAGATGCCCACGCACCGGGCGGGATGAATTAGCGCAGGACATCGAAGACCTCCTCGACCATTTCGGTTTTGCCATAGCGCGCGGGCAGAATCTGTTTGAGCTGGGCCAGACTGCGCTGCACCCACTCGTTGTCGATTCCCTCCGCCAGGCGCGTGGCGTTGACTTCATGCGCTTCCGCTGAGCGATCCTCCAGCGGGAACGCCTGCTCCTCGAGCAGAATTGTGAATTGCTCGGCCTCCAGCGGGTCCATGCCCGGCGGCGGCGGCAGGTTGATCAGGCCCTTCGCCAGCTGGAAGTACAGCTCGCCGATGCGGAAGGTTGCTTGCGTGCTGCTCTCCACGAATCCGTAGGACAGCACCTGCTGATAGGCCTTCTGCGCCGTCTCCAGAGCGGCCTTCTTCCGGCGCAGGCTGGCCTCCAGCGGGTTGCCGAGGCGAATCGCGGAGTAGCGTGTCATCGCGACCTCGGCCAGTTCCAGGCTGGCCTCCGCCGCCAGGGCCCGGACCGGCTCTCCCTGCGGGCCGCTGACTTCGCCGCCCAACCGGATGATCGCGGCCAGCCATTTGTCGCGCTCCGCCGTCCCGGTGCCGGTCAATGCCAGCAAGCGTTGCAAGGCCTTGGTTTGCCGGCCGACATTGTCACGTCCGTACTGGTCCACGTAGCGCCCATACGCTACTCGCGCCGAATCCCGCACAGCGTTGTCGTCGTAGAGTGTGGCGGCTTGCCATAGGGCATCGCGACGGATATTTGGCGCGAGCGTTGGCGCGCCGGCGAGGCGCTCGAGTTCGCCCGCGGCGGCCACGGGGTCATTCACTTCCAGATAGGCTGCGGCCAGTCGGCGCGTGGCCTCCAGCTGCAGGCGGTGCTCCGGCCAGCTCTGCCGGAACGCCAGCAGGGTCTCGATGGCGCGAGGCCAGTCGGGAATCTGCAGGTAGGCCGCCGCCGCGTCATAGTCGGCGTCGGCGGCCAGGTCGCTGCCGGGTAGGGCGGTTTTGACCCGCAGGAATTCCTGAGCGGCCCGCTCCAGTTCGCCGGCATCACGAGCGGCAATCGCCTGCTGGTAGATGCTGTTGGCCTGGGCTTCCATCAGGCGCGCTCGATTGGGTGCGTCCACCGGCAATTCAGCCAGCCAACGGGCAAAGCTTTGTTCGGCCTCGGCAAAGCGCTGATTGTCATAGTGGGCATAGGCGACGATGCGCCAGTTGGCCAGGCGCAGTTCGGCCGGGGCCGGCGGGGTGAGCGCCAGCACATCCACGCTCAGCGCCAGCGCCTCCTCGGCGCGTTGCACCTGGGCCAGCTCTTCGGCGCTGCGCGTCAGGGCCCGGGCGATTTCGGGATGATCCGGATAGCGCTGTTGCAGATCGCGGCTGGCCAGAACCAGGGCGTCCAGCGCCGTCATCTTCTGCTCTGGCGTGGCTTGGGTCAGTAGCTGTTCACGCGCCTGAACCAGCGCATAGGCGCTGTCACGCGCCCGCGGATGCGCGGCATGGTTGGCCAGTATCAGGGTGAACTGCTCGGCGGCCTCGGCAACGGCGCCGGTGGCAAACAACACATCGGCCCAGTTATAGCGGGTCTCGGTGTGGTCGTCAGCTTCGGGGAAGTCGGCCACATAGCGGGCGTAGAAGGGCAGGGCCTTGCGCAGGTCCGCTTGCGCCGCCGCACCGGAACTCTGCCGGGCCAGCGCGTGATAGTGCTCGGCCAGTTCCCGCGTCGTGCTCACCAGCGTGGCGTAGGCCTCCGCCGAGCTCTGCGGACTGTTGGCTGACCAGAATGGCGTATCCAGCGCGTAGCGAGCGACGTACTGTTCCTTGGCGGCGATGACCTGCTGGTCGAAGCCGGCCTCGTCATAGAGCGCGATAACGCGCGTTGCAAACACCGGTGCGAGCGGGTGCGTAGGACTGCGCTCGGCCAATCCGTAGTAGGCTCCAGCAGCGTCAGCAATACGGTCCTTCTCCACAAACAGCTCGGCCAGATTCTGGTACAGCACCGGCTCATAACTGCGCGGGGGCCGCGTGGCGAGGAAAGCGGTTATGTCATCACCGCCACCCATCTGGGCGAAGGCCAGCGAGGTGACGCGCAGGACATCCCGCACCAGCTCGCGCTGTGCGCGCGGCACCACGGCCAGCGTGGCTTCGAGATTCTCTACCGCGCCCACGGGCAGCTCACGATCGAGAATGGTCATGAACACTTGCAGCGCGTCGGTGAAACGGTCCTGCTTGTACAGCGACCATCCGTACTTGTACTCGGCCTGCTCAAAAAAGCCACCGCCATCCGGGGCGTCCATTACCCGGGCATATTCGGCCCCGGCTTCTTCGTACGCTTCGGCACGGAACAACAGCTCGGCGCGACGAAAGCGGGCGTCAGTGCGCAAGCTGGAACCCGGAAAATCACGAGTGATTTCGGCCAGGGTGTCGGCCGCTTTGTCGACTTCACCGAGGTTCTGATAGGCCCGGGCAAGCTGGTACAGGATGCGGTCATTGTTCGGCGCGTTAGGCCGGGCATCGAGCAAGCCGTTGTACAACGCGACGGCATTGGACTGGCTCACCAGCCCTTCCTGCTCCAGTGCGGGATTGAGCTCGCTCACCTCGACCTGCAGGTCGGCCAGCCGGCGCTGGGTCTCGAAGCGCATCGCGTCGTTGTCCGGAGACAATTCCAGCAGCGCCCGATACTGGGCGATGGCTTCGGCGACGTTGGCCTCCGAGACCAATTCGTCATCCGCGTCGGTAGAACTGGGAGCCGGCGCCGTGTCCAGCGCAGGCAGAGCCTCGCCATCGCGCTGAGCGACGACGGCCTCCTGCTGGGCCAGCAGTTCATCAATGGAGGGCGCGTCCTTGCGCAGTAGCGCATCGATGTTTTCCTGATCCGCCGCGTCGTACTGCGCGGCACATCCGGCTACGATCAGCGCACCACTCAGGCTGAGCGCCTTCGCGGTCGAGCGCACTGATGGTCGGTGCATCATGGCGTGCTCTCCTCGAGGTTGAAGCCGGCATCAAATAGCCGCGCCAGCGAGAAACGTGCTTCCACCAGATATTTGCGAATGGCGTCACGTTGTTCGTTCAGCGTTTTCAGCGCCAGATCATTGAGCAGCGCACGCTGCTGCGGCAGGCTGCTGCGAATGTCGGCCACCAGCGCGTCGATTTCGGTCAGGACGGCCCGCAGTGCCGGGTCTTCGCCATCAGGAATCTGCCCCAGGCCGCGCGTCAGGGTCAGCGCATGCTTGGGGTTGAAGCGGTAGGTCCAGCTCAGCAAGCCCTCGAGTGTTTCGTTGCGCGGGAAGGCGCCCAGGGTGGTCGCCATTTGCAGTTGCGGTGAAAGGCCTGGGAACAGGGGCTCGGTGAAGGCACTGCGTTCCCGACGAATCAGGATATCGGCGCTGACCGAGGCCAGTAGCCCGCTGCGACCGCGCTCGAGATCGGCACGCTCACGGTTCAAGCGGCGCTCCAGCTGTCGCAAGTCACGGTAGTTCTTCAAGGCTTCCTGAAAGGTCGAGCTGGCCAGCAGTTCTGCCAGGTACCAGGTTTCGTCGGCATCGGCGAGCTCGGTTGCACGCCAGGCCCAGCCACTGAACTGATCGGGCTTGTTGCGAATCAGGGTTTCGAACATGCGCCCGTCACGCACCGCGGCGATGGCCGAATCGACCCGGTCGGATGCGGTCTGCAGCCGGGCAATGCCGACCTTGTAATAACGCTGCGCCGCTTCAGTTTCACCCAGTTGGCTCAGCGCCCAGGGTAGAGCCACTTCCACTTCCAGTACCGCGGTCTGGCGCACATCCCGCTGGGCCAGCGTCTGCCAGGCATTGATGGCACGTCGATAGCGCAGAGTCTGGTCATCTCCGTCACGGCGGGCGCGCAACATTCCCAGACGCTGACGCAAGTCCTCGTTGACTTTCCCAGGCGCCAGAATGGCGCCCAGGACGCCACCGATGGTGTCGCTGGTTTGACCTTCAGCCAGGCGGATGCTCTCAGCGGCCAGCGTGCTCAGTTCAGCCCAGCCCAGCGCCAGCAAGGCCTTCTCGGAGAACGGGCCGTCGAGGCGGATGCGTTGCAGGATGGGCAGCGCGGCGGAGCCATTCGCGGTGCGCAGGTAGTCGTAGGCCAAGGTGAGGTTAGCTTGATCCCGCAGCGCATGCTCCAGCGGATCGCTGACCAGCTCACGCCCGATCTGATCGAGGTTGGCGCGTGCGCCGCGGTCATCACCAGCGGCGTAGAGCGCCATGGCCAAGTTGTACTTGCCGAAGTTGGTCCGGCCCGAGACGCGGCGGTTATCGAGACGCCGGATGCTGTCATCCAGCTCGCCGCGGCGGCCGGCTACCATCGCCGCGAGCAATTCACGGTCGTAGAAACGCGTGTTGCCCAGGTCGTCTTCCATGGCCTGTAGTGTCGCCGCCGCGGCATCGTCATAGCCGCGCTCGAAGGCGTAGCGGGAGAGTCGCAGATAGAGGTCAGCGCGCTCGTCGCGGGAGAGTTCGCCGGCGGCGAGCATTTGCAGGAAACGCTGCTCCGCGGCGTTGTACAACCCGTAACTGAGCAGGGCGTGGGTCGTGAACAGCCCACGGTCAGCGTCCGTGTCGGTGGCGGTCATCAGCGTCAGAATCGACTCCAGATGATTGCCCATGGTGTGCTGATATAGCGCCCGGTTCTGGGTCAGATCGCCGGGCTGTGGCTCGAAGGCAACGGCCGTGCCCGTGCAGAGGATGCCGCTCAGGGCGAGCGTTGATGCCAGAGACTGCAGATTCATGGCTGCACCTCGCGCTCGATGGCATTCAGGCTGACGCCGCCGCTGCGCGACGTGTCCCGAATCTGCAATTCAAGGGCCTGGGGCTGCGCCAGCTTCTGCAGGGTCATTTCCGCTTCATGCCGCACGGGTTGGCCCTCGGGCATGATGCCGTCAATGGTGACCTGGAGCCGCAGTCGGCCTTCGGCCACATTGCCCTCATATAGCGTCGCCAGGCCGCCAATCCGCATGGCATAGAGCGCTTCGGCATCGAGGTCACGCTCTACCAGCAGCTGATCACCTGAGCGCACCGCAATTCGCTGCGCCGTGAAGCGGCGTGCCGGGCTGGTCACGTACAACGCGAAGCGTTGCTCGGCCGGAAACAGCCGCGCCTTGCGGTAATCATCAATCGCACCGAGGACATTGACCGCCCTCGTTTTGAGGTTCTGTACCGTGGCATCGTTAGCGCGTAGGGTCTGCAGATGGCGATCGGCCTCATCGACCGCAGCCAGGGCCGGGCGAGCGCCGAGCGCCAGCAGCAGAAAAAGAAAAATCTTGCTCATGTAGCGGGCCGAATCCGAAGGGCTGGCGAGTGGTATGCACGAACCGGGCCGGCACAGGGGCGGCCGAAATGGTCTTGCTTTGCCCCAGTGTAACGCTAGCGGCGGCTGCGCTGATGTCGGAAGTTGCGACATCCGTTGTCAGTGTGGAGCAAATATCAGTACATCTGCGTGCCGGCCGAGGTCACGGCTTCCCAGCCGATTCCAGCGTTGCAGTTCAGCGACACTGACGCCGTAGCGGTCGGCGACAGCTGCCAGTGACTCGCGGGGTCGCAACGGGTGCACGATGGCGGTGCGGCCCGGGGGAGCGGCAATGCGCAGCCGCTGGCCGGAATGCAGACGGTCATCATCGCGCAGCCGGTTCCAGCGGCGCAGGTCGTCCACGCTGACCCGGTACCGGCGGGCCAGTTGCCATAGGGTGTCGCCTACCGTCACCTGATGCCACTGCTCTGCGCCGTTACGCGCCCCAGCGGAAGACGGCGGCAACGTCAGGCGGCGCTCGCGGGCCACGGCGGTGATCAGCTCCGCGGGCAGCTCCGTGCGTCCGGTGGGAACGTGCAGCGTCTGGCCAACAAATACCTGTGTTGAGGTCAGGCCGTTCACGGCGCGCAGCAGCGAAACCGTGGTTTGATGCCGTTGCGCCAGTGTTCCCAGCGAATCACCGGCCCTGACCGTGATATGCCGCCATCGCGTGCGTTCTGACGGCGCGTCTTGCAGCAGTGCGGTCTGCGCCTGCGGCCAGTGCGCCGCAGGCAACAGAATGGTCCATGGCGCCCGTGGCGGCAGGGCCCACAAGGCGAGATGGGGGTTATACCGATACAGGGTGTCGATATCGACGCCACTGCGGCGGTGGATATCCCAGAGGTCGCGTGGGCCGCCGGCATCGAACCTGACCGGCACGCTGGCGGGGTCGATCCAGGGCAGCCGGAGCTCGGCCGGATCCGCCAGCACCCGGGCAAGGCCCAGCAGCTTGGGCAGGTAGTGGCGGGATTCTTCCGGCAACACCAGG
>JBDNBC010000266.1:0-2681 GCA_039768115.1 Oceanococcaceae bacterium | reverse complement strand
CGAATCGCGGCCGCGGGGTCGGCGATGGCCGGACGCAGGCTACGGCCGGGCATCGCGGCAGGCACCTCCCCTCGGGCCAGATCCAGCAGTGTTGGCACAATATCAAGCACATGCGCGAACGGCTGGTATACCGCGCCCGGTTGCGGCGACTCCGGCGCACGGATGATCAGCGGTACGCGAATGCCGCCCTCGCCCGCCAGCATCTTGTACTGCTGGCCCGGTGCGGCGGCCGCGCTGGCCCAGTGCGGGCCGATGGCGACGTGGCTGCCCCGGTCGCCCAGGTCATCGAGATCCATGGAATACCCCACGGTCCGCGCCCACAGCCGCATCGTTGGCATCGCGCGGGGGTCATTGGGCTCGGCGCCGTTGTCGGAGAGCACCACAACCACGGTGTTGTCCCAGTCGCCACGCCGCTGCAGATGCGTGACCAATCGACCGAGATGGTGATCCATGGCTTCGAGCATTCCCGCATAGATCTCCATGCGCCGCGCCTGATATCGCTGCTCATCGGCATCCAGGTCGTCCCATGCCGCCATGCTCGGCATCATGGCCAGAGGCGCATCCGCCGGGATGACACCATTGGCAATGGCGCCCTGATGCCGCGTCCGGCGCAGGTGCTCCCAACCGTCGGCGTACTTCCCGGCGTAGCGGTCGCTGAACTCCCGTGGCACCTGCAAGGGAATGTGCACCGCCAGAAAGCCCAATGTCAGAAAGAACGGCTGGTCGCGCGCGGCATCGGTTTCAATGAATTCGATGGCGCGGTCCACCAGATATTCCGACGAGTAAAAGTCCGCGGGCAGCGTCAACGGTTGACCATCGGCAAACCAGTGCGCCTGCGCATCCATGGGCATGTAAGGGCGTTGCTCATAGTTATCGGCGCCGGTATCGGCCAGCGTGATCGTGCGATCAAAGCCACGCGCGAAGGGCAACAGCGCTGGCGTTTTCCCCAGATGCCATTTACCGACAAAGTAATTGCGATAGCCCACCGCGCGTAAGCGCTGGGCCACGGTGAGGACGTTGGGGTCGAGCGTACCGGCATAGCCCGGCTGCCCGCGATGGCGCAATGGCATGGATTCCGGCATGTTGCCCACGCCCACCGCGTGGTGATCTTCGCCGCTCATCAGGATCGCCCGACTCGGCGCGCACATCCCCGTGGCGTGAAAATTGGCGAACCGCCGTCCCTCGGCCGCCAGCGCGTCGATGTGCGGCGTGCGGATTTCGGAACCGAAGCTACCCAGGTCCGAAAACCCCAGATCATCCACCACCACCAACACCAGGTTCGGGGGCGCGGCATTGGCCAGCGCCGCCGGGCTGGTCACGGCCGCGATGACCGGCCAGGCGATGCCCAGCACGACTCCGCGGAATAATCGACCCACTGCTCTGACTCCTGCACTCACCCACAACTTTACACATTGTAAATAAATACCCGGACGTTGGCGACTCTGCCGGGCGCCTGCGCCACGCGCACCGTCCCCAGACTCCATGACATCAGGGTGACATTGATAATGTGACATCAATCATTGACACATTCGGCGGGGGCGCGTAATCTGCAAGCTGTTTCATCAATCCCCCGATGGAGAAAATGATGTCTGCTACTCACACGTTGCCGAACACTCCCCAGGCCGTTCCTGCCGCGCCGGCGCAGCCGCGCAATGCGAAGTCAGAGAGCGTGATGCCGGTTCGCCGCGACATGAAATTCCCCTTCCCGGCCGAGCGTATCCACGACTGGACCGGCGCCGGCGTGCACCACACGCTGTTCATGAACGCCATGTCCCTGGTCATCCCGGTCGGCGAGCGCTTCTTTATTGACGCCGTGCGTCACTACCGCGACCAGATCACCGACCCCGAGCTGAAAAAGGCGGCAACCGCCTTCATCGGCCAGGAAGCCATGCACGGTCGAGAGCACGACGAGTACAACGCGCACATGATCGCGCGCTTGCCCGACGCCGGTGTGTTTGAAGCCCGGGTCAAAAGCCTCCTGGACTTCTTCAAGGACAACACGCCGCCGTCGATGCGTCTGTCCGGCACGATTGCGCTTGAGCACATCACCGCCATCATGGCTGACCGCTACCTGCGCGAGCCCTTCTTCGCGAAGAACGCTGAGGACAGCTACCACGCGCTGTGGCACTGGCATGCGCTGGAAGAGACCGAGCACAAGGGTGTCGCCTACGACGTCTGGGAAGCCACACAGGGCAAGGGCGCGCCGGCCTATGTCGTCCGCGCCTTCGGTCTGGCGCTGGCCACATCGGTGTTCTGGGCCATGGTCATCCCGCACTACCTGCAACTGGTACGCAAGGAAGGCAAGCTGTTCGACCTGAAGGGCTGGGCGCAATTCGCCAAGTTCAACTTTGGCAAGACCGGCTTCCTGCGCAAGATGGCACTGCCGTGGTTCGACTACTACCGGCCGAACTTCCACCCCTGGGACGATGACAACAGCCATTTCCTCAAGGACATCGAGGAGTTCACGCAGACCTACGCGATGAAGCGCCCTGCCGGCGCGCCAACGCACTAGACGCGCTCGCGCCCGCAATCAAACCATCATTCCAGGCTTGGGACTCACTGTTCCGGCCCGGTAACGGTAACGATCCCCGGCGGGCGGCAAGCAAGCTCGCCTGTCAAAGAATACGTAGGCGGTCAGGGTTCTGACCGCCTATGACTGGCACCCGGTGACGCGGCTACTT
>JBDNBC010000265.1:0-5291 GCA_039768115.1 Oceanococcaceae bacterium | reverse complement strand
CCCATAGGACAAGATGGGGCAGCCTCCCCGTGTCGTGATTTAACGCAGACAAAATGTACCGCACGGTGGAGGCTCATCAGTTGCCCCGTCATAACCATCGCGACCACGAAAAGTCCTCTGCCGATTATGGGGCATCCTCGATAACGTCTCGGAGATGCCGTTGTTGCAGGAAATAGGGTGCTCATAGTCCGCTGGCCGGCGTCCGCTTCAAAAAGTAATAGCCCCCAAGAAAAAAGCCATTCATTAGTGGAATTGTCCCTTGTACTAACCCGGGTCGGTTTCCGTGAAATAACCCCGTTCCACCGAAAGTTAGATCATCGCGGTTCTGAAGTAGGCTGAGGCCGATGTGCCGGTCCGACAGCTTAGTCGGAGTACGGCATGGGTAGCGCAACCATACTATGTTCGGCTGAGTAGGTAGGCGGTATGGACGCCTCGCTGATATTGAGGCGTAGATGGCAGGTTGACCTGCGGGGTCAGGTGCTCGACAGGGACGAGCTGATCGCCGACTGGCAGTTGTCCTGATGCATAACCAGCGAGACTGGGAGTTCGGCCCGTGCTACTCGTATCTGCTTATAGCTGCGCACCATCTGTTCGATAGCATCCACGAGGTACGGGACTAGGCTACGCGCTGGCTACGGAACTAATAATTCAACATGGCCATTGTCGGCGTCACTCCTGGCCAAGAAACTGGATTTGGCCGCATGACGCCACTGATGGCTGGCGTTGGAAATGGGGATATTCGCAGAGCAGGTGGAGCGGATGCGCACCGTGCCCTAGGCCGAGGCCGATTCGCGCCAGCGCTGCACCTGCACCTGTTGCTTGACCAGTTCGATGATTTCGACCAACGCTTGCTGCAGTTCCGGGTCGCGTGCGTTGTCGGGTTCGCGTTCCATGAGGGTGAATACACCTTCGGCGATGTGACTCACGAGGCTGCGGTATTCGGCGTCCCCTAGTCCCTGGACAGCCGCATCGAGCACATCGGATACGACCTCCGTGAGGATGCTGTCCAGTGCACGGAGCACGGCATCGCCTACGATCGGAACCCGTTCCAGCCCCCGGCCGGCCGCGTTGCGCTCGATGGTGTGACGCACCACATCGCGGATGTAGGCCCGCCAGTCCTCCCGGTAATCGGCATAGGCGCTGCGGACAATCGCGCCAAGGGTGTCGGCCAGCGCGGCGACCAGCGGGTCATGGCGGGGGCGGACGACCTCCTGCACCACGCGCCGGGGCAGGTCACTGGCGCCGCTACGCAACTCCTCCTGCACACCGTTGAGTACGTTGACCACGACGCGGTCCGAGACTTCCTCGACAAGAATGTCGTAGTAACGTCGGCCGGTGGCATACAACGGCCATGTGCGCACGTCGATGAAACCCAGTCGCTGCAACCGGAAGCCCAGTGATATGACGCGGAGCACCCGCAGCCAACGGAAACCCGCCAGGGGAATGCAGCCGAGAACGTCATACCAGTGGGCGAGCGGGTAGTAGAACCAGCGCTCGTAGGTACGCTGGCGAATGGCGATGGCCCATCCCAGCAGCACGTCGCTCAGAAAAATCGCGACGAAGACCAGATCAATCGTCAGGAAGTTGGGCCGTATCACCGCGGCATACCAGTCATGGAAGTCCTGCGATATCCACGCGACCAGCGCGGCCACCGGCCCGGCCGCGAACAGGCTGTCGAACAGGATCAGGGTCAGGTTCGCAATGACCAGAGTGATAATCAGAAGGTCCCAGCTCAGGCCGAGCTGGTCGCGGCGACGGCGGCGCTGCACGTCGCTGGCATCGCTGCGCAGCGCCGGAAGGTTGGATGTGTCCATGTCCGGCAGGATAGTCAAAGCCCCGCTTCCGGGCGAGCCAAGGCCCGTCCGGGTCTCAGGTGGTGCGCCGTCGTCGCAGACTCAAGCCCACCAGAGCCAGAACCACAGCCAATGCCGCCATCGCGCTCATGATCCCGTCGCGTGCGATCCGACCGAGGCGGTTGGCGAAACTCCACTTGTGCAGCGTTGAAAAGCTCCATTGCTCGGCTACATCCCGCGGGTGAACCACGGCGGCGACGCGCGCCGAGGTCAGGTCCACAAAGCGCAACGGCTCATCGGCCGCATCGAGCTGCCATACCGGCAGGCGGCGATTGGCGAAGGCGTAGGTCGGTGAAAAGCCGGTCACCAGCATGGCGTTGGACGCATTGATGCCGGCGATGCGCTGTGCGACGTCGGCAGCGGACACCGTGTCGCCCTGCGCATGGCGGAAGTGGCCGTCCGCCATCTGCCAAACGGCATCACCCTGCACACTGATCAGGCGATGCGCGCCGGCCGGGACGGCCGCACCCGCCAGACGGGTCAGAGGCGGGCGCTGCGTGTCCTGCGCAGGGCCCCGCTGCTGCAGATGGATCAGGTGCCACAGTCCGCTGACTGACCACATCAGCAAGGGTGCGGCCAACACCACTCCGCCCCAGCGGTGTAGCCGTCGACGCGGCGTGCGGCCGCCGCGCGCAAACGCCATCCGCAGCCCGAGCAGGCTCATCACCAGCACCCCGCCGACCAGCACCAGGATCAGCGGCAGGCGCAGCCCAGGCCAGTTTTCCAGTGGCGCCAGGGTGTGGACCGTCTGGAAAACCCATAACAACCGGCGCCGGCGGTCATCGCTGATGGCACCGAGCCGGTCTTCGGCCGTGTGCACATGGACTTCCAGCGCGTCATCGCCGGCAAAGCGCACGCGCCAGACCGGCAGCAAGCGGTTGACGGCCGCATAGTCGCTGGAAAATTCGCCAACGAAAGCGGTCTCGACGACGGCGGCATCGGGGCGTCCCGCATAGTGCCGCGCCAGTGCAATGGCGTGCTGCTCATCCGCATCGGGGACGGTTTGCCCTTCCTTGTCGCGATACACCAGCGGGGCGGGAGCGTCATGCCAGTACTGGGTGAGCACGGCATCGCCCACCCGAACACCACGCATGCCGACGGCGTCGGCCGGCGGATGATCGGCAGCGCTACGGGGCAACTCGGCAGTGACACCCGCCGGCGGAGCAAAGCTGGCCGCGCGCGGGCCGAGCACGGACAGCAGGGGGTGAATCAGGCCCGAGCTGGCCCAGAGCAGAATGCCCAGGGCCGCCACGCGCGACAGGCGGTGGTGCCAGCGCCGAACGGTCACGGCTGTGGCTCCCAGCGCAGGCCGACGAACACGCCGCGCCCTTCGCCCGGATAGAACAAGGCCTGATCAGCAAAGCGACTGGTCGTGCTCACCGACGCCACATAGGTGCGGTCGCCGAGGTTGCGCAGGTCGGCATAGAGCATCCACGCCGCCGCCGGGCGCCAGCCCGCCCGCAGGTTCAGCACGCTGTAACCCTGGCTACGGAAGGTGTTGTCGTAATCCACCAGCGTGCCCTGCGGCACCCATTCCCACTGCGGTTCGAGAAACCCGCGGGGGTGTTCAAGGCGCAGGCTGGTGTGCACATGGTGGTCGGGAACCCCTGGCAGACGATTGTTGGCATAGATGGGGTCGTTGTCGAAACGGAAGTCGTTCCAGGTCCAGGATGTGCGAGCGGTGAGTTGTAGCGCCTCATGCTGCATCAGCCGCGCTGCCAGCGCCATTTCCACGCCCTGATGCACGGTACGCCCGGCGTTGAAGGTCGCTGCGGGGATCTGCGGATCCTGCTCGGCCGGCCGAAAGGCCACCAGCTCATCGCGGAGCTGCGCGCGATACATCGCCAGGTCCCAGCGGAACGCGCCCCATTGGCCACGGCTGCCCACTTCGGCGGTGACACTGGTCTGCGCGTCGAGGGCGACAAAGCCGGCGCCGCCGGTCTGGCTCTGGTTCAGTTCGGAAAAGGTCGGCGGTTCATAGGCACGGCTCACATTGGCAAAGAGCGTGGCTTGCGGATGCGGTTGATAAAGCAGGCCCAGGGACGGCGAGATGCCCTCGTAGACTGCGCCATCGGATTCCGTGGCATCTCGACGGTTGACAAAGTCGCGGTCATCGCGACTCAGCAACACACCGCCGAGCAGGTCCAGCCGATTGCTGATGGGCCAGCGTCCCTGCCCGAAAATGCTGACATGCCGGGCGATTTCCTCGCCATCAGCGAAGCGAAAACCGCGGGTCCCGCCTCCCTCGTTGGCAAAGATGAACGCATCGTTGACGCCTTCGCGCCACTGCAGGCCCAGTGTCCACTGCGCGCTGGCCCAGCGGGCGCTGGCACCGAATACATCGCCGTCCTGCTCGATCACACCAAAGCCCAGCGGGTGAAACAGATGCTTGGTGAAGCCATAGCCGCTCACGACCAGTTGGCCGGCGCCAAGTGGGCGGGCGTGGCGCAGGGCGATCCGGGTCGAGTCGACGTCGCGCGCGGCGGCGGCATCTTCGTTGCCGGTGGCCGCTTGTTCACGGTTGGCGCGCAGCGCGTCCCGCGTCAGGGTGCCGGGCACCTCCTGATCAATCTGCTGATGATTCAGATAGATCCGCGTTTCGATATCGTCGCCATGCGCGATGCCCCAGTTGGCAGACAGGCGCTGGCTGTCGCGGTCACTCTGGCGTCGTTCACCATCGCTCCGGTTCAGGGTGGTGGCTACATAGAAGTCGTGGCGGTCGGCGGCTTGCGCCAAAGCGGCATGCAAACGGCGGGTGCCGAAGCTGCCGGCTTCGAGGCTGCCGCGCAGCGGCGCGCCCTGGGTGCGTCCGGTGGGGCTGATGAACCGTACCGCGCCGCCCAGCGCAGCGACCCCCAGCGGCAGGGCGTTGGCACCCCGGTAGACCTCGACATGGCGCAGTGCCGCCGGGTCGATCTCCTGGAAGTCGCCCGCACCGTCGGCCAGGTTCAGCGGGATGTCGTCGAGAAACAGCTGAATGCCGCGCAGGTGGAAATTACGCGACAGGCCGGAGCCGCGAATCGATAGCCGTACTTCTTCGCCGTAGCGCTGCTGCGCAAAGACACCGGGCTGATCGCCCAGCACATCCCGCAGCGACAGGGCAAAGCGATTCTCCAGGCTCTCGCGCTCGATCACGCTCACATTGCCGGGGATCCGCCCCAATGCGCGGGCCGCGGCAAGCGGATCAGCCTGGGTCGGCGAACCGCGCGTTTCGCCGGTGACGGCTATCGGGTCGAGAATGGTCGGCTCGCTGACGTCAGCGGCCGCGGTTGAGGATGTATCGGCCAGCGCGACGGGGGTCGCGGTCAGGGCCAGCAGGCCGACGGCAAGGTGCCGACGACGCCGTGTCAGAAAGGTTTTCAAGGTGTAGTTAAAAGACATGGTTTTGCTGGAGTTGGTCAAGCAACTCACGGTCAACATAATAGGTTAAGAGCACCT
>JBDNBC010000264.1:0-3790 GCA_039768115.1 Oceanococcaceae bacterium | reverse complement strand
GTTGGTGAGCAAGTCGCAGGAGCAGTGCTTCGAAGGTTTGAAAGCCGCTTACAAATCATCCGCCTTCGATCGGCTGCGGGTGTGGATGAGCTTCGATAGCGGGCTCGTCGAGGATGTCGGATCGGAGGACACCACGCGCGGCCGCTCGTTCCTGTTCTTCTCCCTGGGCGTCGCCGCCGGCACCGCGCTCGGCCGCGACTTCGTGCTCAAGGTTCCAGAGAACGGGCTGATCGCGCTAAATGTGCCGCTCGATCGGCTTCGGCTCGGCGCGTTAAGCACCCGGACGACGCATCCTTTCTACATGACCCGGTGGAACGATTTGCTCCAGGCGCTCGGCGTCGGAGGGAAGGTCGAGAATCCCTATTGGGACAAGACCAAAGGGGAGATGGTGGCCCAATGCGCCAATCCGGCCCTATTGAAGCAACTCGCCCCGCTGTCGCTATCATGTTCGTCGCCGACGAAGGGGCGCTGGACCAAGAAGCCGCAGGGTCACTGCGGATACTGCCTGCCATGTCTCATCCGGCGAGCCTCTCTGCGAGGCAAGGATTCGACGGTTTACGGCGTACCCGACCTGAATGCTGCCACGTTGGACACCAGGCAGGCCGAAGGTCAGCAGGTCCGATCCTTCCAGATCGCAATCGCGCGGCTATCGAAGCGCCCGGAACTCGCCAAGGCCCTCATCCACAAGCCGGGGCCACTCTATGACGACCCCTCCCGCCACGATGACTTGGCCGATGTCTATCGCCGTGGATTAGAAGAGGTCGGGCGCTTGCTGACTGGCGTTCGCGCCGCACCGTCGTGAGAGGCCTCATGCGATCGGGTCTCGTCGATTTTCATTGCCACCTCGATCTCTACCCCGACCACGCGGCCGCGGTGGAGCGTTGCGAGCGCGATGGCGTCTTCACCCTTACCGTGACCACCACGCCCAAGGCTTGGCCGCGGAACCACGAACTGGCGTCCGCCACCCGTCATGTCCGGGCGGCCCTCGGACTGCATCCTCAACTGGTCGCTGACCGCGCCCACGAGATCGAACTTTGGGAGGAGTTCTTGCCTAGAACCCGCTATGTGGGAGAGGTCGGGTTGGACGCCGGCCCGCGGTTCTATAAGTCTTTCGAGACGCAGAAGGAGATTTTCGCTCGCGTGTTGTCGCTCTGCGCAGCGGCGGGGAACAAGATCGTCACGATGCATAGCGTCCGAGCGACCAAGGCCGTGCTCGATATGATCGAGAAATACATGCCGCCTTCGCGCGGTCGCGTGGTGCTTCATTGGTTCACCGGCACCGCAGCGGAGGCCAGGAGGGCGGTTGATCTCGGCTGCTACTTTTCGGTGAACGCGGAAATGCTCGCCAATGAAAAGCGCGCCGCGATAACCAAGACGCTGCCGTTGGATCGCGTTCTGACGGAGACAGATGGGCCGTTTACAAAGACCGATGCTCGTCCGACCACACCGAGCGATGTCTGGATCGCTGCGGAAGGTTTGGCGCGTCTGCATGGAATCCCGCCCATTGATATGTCCGCCACCATATTGCGGAATCTGAAAAGCCTGCTCGAAGAACAGGGCTAGTTTGTGCGTACCGCCGGGTAGTTGCGCAGTGATCGCCAGAGAAGCTGCGCAACCTCGCCGCAGAAGCTGATCAGCGAGTGCCGGGCCGTTGCGCGGTCGGCGGTGGGCAGAGAGTCAGCATGCGGCCAGGAGCGTGTGCCAGTACGAGAGCGGACTGGCTGCTCATCGCGACAGGCTCCTCCGTGAGAGTTCTTGGCCCAGGCGGAACGCTTCTTCGACGCTGACGATGGTCACGTGCTTGTGCGTACCCGTCCAGACTTCCGCGGTGGATGCCGAGGCGAAGAAGTGCACGTGACGGCAGAACGTGCCGCGGATGTCACGCGAGGCACCGAGAAGTGATGGGTGCATTCCGATTCTCCGTCAGCCCGCGCAGCAGGACAGCTGCTTCACATCCTTGGTGAAGGTCTGTGCTGCAAGCTTCAGCCCCTCGACCATCGTCAGGTACGGGAACAGCTGATCGGCCAGGTCCTGCACAGTCATGCGATGTCGAATGGCCAGTGCCGCCGTCTGGATCAGCTCACCCGCTTCCGGTGCGATCGCCTGCACGCCGATCAGCCGACCCGATCCGGCTTCCGCCACCAGCTTGATGAAGCCGCGCGTGTCGAAGTTGGCGAGCGCGCGCGGCACGTTGTCGAGTGTCAGCACGCGGCTATCCGTCTCGATGCCGGCGCGGTGCGCTTCCGCTTCGCTGTGGCCGACGGTCCCGACCTGCGGATCGGTGAACACCACCGCCGGCATCGCCGACAGATCCAGCGCGGCCTCGCCGCCGGTCATATTGATGCCGGCACGCGTGCCGGCCGCCGCCGCCACGTATACGAACTGCGGTAGGTCGGTGCAGTCACCGGCGGCGTAGATGTCGGACGCGTTCGTGCGCATGGTCGCGTCCACGACGATGGCGCCTTGCTGGTTGGTTGTCACGCCGGCGGTGCCGAGATTCAGGCTGCGGGTGTTGGGGGTGCGGCCGGTGGCCATGAGCAGGCGATCCGCGCGCCGCTCGCCGTGATTCGTGGTGAGCACGAACTCGCCGTCGACATGCGCGATCCGGCTTGCCTGAGTCTGTTCCAGCACTTCGATGCCTTCGGCGCGAAACGCGGCCGTCACCGTCTTGCCGACCTCGGGGTCCTCGCGGAAGAACAGTGAGCTGCGCGCCAGGATCGTGACCCGGCTGCCCAGCCGCGCGAACGCCTGCGCCAGCTCCACGGCGACCACGCTCGATCCGATCACGGCCAGCCGCTCGGGAATGGCGTCGCTGGCCAGCGCCTCGGTGGAGGTCCAGTACGGCGTGTCTTTCAGGCCCGGGATCGGCGGGATCGCAGGGTTGGCGCCTGTAGCGATCAGGCAGCGGTCGAAGTGCACGACTTGCTCGTCGCCGTTCCTCAGCTTCACGATAAGCGCGCGGTCATCCTTGAAGCGCGCCTCACCGCGCAGCACGGTGATGGCGGAATGGCCGTCGAGAATGCTCTCGTACTTGGCGTGGCGCAGCTCCTCGACACGCCCCTGCTGCTGCGCCAGCAGCTTGTCGCGCAGGATGGCAGGCGCCGCCGCGGCGATACCCCCGTCGAACGGGCTTTCGCGGCGCAGGTGCGCGACATGCGCCGCGCGGATCATGATCTTGGACGGCACGCAGCCGATGTTGACGCAAGTGCCGCCAATGGTTCCGCGCTCGATCAGCGTGACACGCGCCCCGCGCTCGGTGGCCTTCAGCGCGCCCGCCATCGCGGCGCCGCCGCTGCCGATCACGGCGAGATGCAGGGATTCATCACTGCCTGGGCGCTTACCGTCGCCGCCGAGCCAGGACTGCATGTTGCCCAGCAAGCCGCCGGAGGGCGGTGGCGTACGGCCCTCGTCCACGCGGGCCTGATAGCCGAGCGCGTCCACAGCCGCGATCAGTGCGTTCGCGGTCGTGCCGTCTGCCAATGCCACCTCGGCCGAGCCCAGGGTGTAGGACACGCGCGCGGACTGAACGCCCGGCACTTTTTCCAGCGCCTGCCTGACATGTGTCGCACAGGAGTCGCAGGTCATGCCGGAGATCTTGAGTTGAGTCATGGTTGAGTTCCGATGAGCGGGGTCAGGATTGTTTGGCCGGGAGTTCGCAGTGCTCCGGGTCGCAGCGCCGGCTGGCCGGCGATACGAGGTCCCAGACGGACACGGCGATCATCAGGCCGAGTCCGGTATAGGTGGCGTAGCTGCTCCAGCCGTACTTGAACCAGGGGTACAGCGACAGCAG
>JBDNBC010000263.1:0-2601 GCA_039768115.1 Oceanococcaceae bacterium | reverse complement strand
TCAGCGCGCACCAGTCATGGGGGTCGTCGAGGAAATCGATGGCGCCGTCGATGTGACGCACGGAAATCTCGATCGCGATCCGCGGGATCAGCTCAAAACCAGACACCGTGTCTGTGCTTGCGGCGCGGGCGCGACCAAGAACCTCAAGCACGGAGTCGAGGTCCTTCAGCGCAATGAAAGCCGTATGACGTGAGCGCGGCTTGGGAAACATTTTGATGACCGCACCGGTGATGATTCCGAGCGAGCCTTCGGCACCAATGAACAGGTGCTTGAGGTCATAGCCGGTGTTGTTCTTGCGCAGCCCTGTCAGCCCGTCCCAGATGCGACCATCGGGCAACACCACTTCCAGACCGAGGGTCAGCTCGCGGGTGTTGCCATAGCGCACCACGGCTGTACCGCCGGCGTTGGTCGAAAGATTGCCGCCGATCTGGCAGGAGCCTTCAGCCCCCAGGCTGAGCGGGAACAACCGGTCGTGTTCATCGGCAACGTGCTGTAGGTCGGCCAGCACGCAACCCGCATCCACAGTCATCGTGAAATTCGCCGGGTCGACGGCGCGAACAGTGTTCATGCGTGACAGGCTGACAATGATTTCGCCGCTGGCGACAGCACCGCCGCAAAGCCCGGTATTGCCGCCCTGGGGCACAATCGCGACGTCGGCGTCGTAACAGGCTGCAAGCACCTGTGAGACCTCTTCGGTGGAGGCGGGTCGGATCACGCACGGCGTAATGCCGCGAAACAGCCCGCGCTGCTCGTCGATATAGGGTTCCATGTCGGCGGGGTCGGTGATCATCCCGACGGCGCCGACAATCGCTTCCAGCTGGCTCAGAAAACCATCGGGCAGGGGTGCTGATTCTGATTGGATAGTTTGGCTCATGGACAAAGATTTAGACCGGGATCGGTCGTGCGGCAACCGCGTGGGACGCCGTGTCTCACCCGTTATGCGCTTCGGCGGCGCGGCGCAGGCGGTCGTTGATGGCGCGACCAAGTCCGGTTTCCGGGATGGGCATCACCGCAATAGCCCGGTGTTCGGGGGAATCGAGGGCCCGCAAGGCTGCAAACAGGTTCGCTGCGGCCTCTGTCAGGTCACCCGATGGGCTGAGGTTTTGGACGCCTTCGGGGACACCCGAACCGAAGCCGAGAAGCACTTCACCGGCAACGGCGTCGCTGGCGTTCAGGCGAACCGGAATGGATGGCGCATAGTGACGGGCGATCTGTCCCGGCGAACGTGGGGCTTGGCCGTCGGCCGGACGGGTGGCGTCATCCACGACGCCAAGCACATCCTGCAATTGTTCCAGCGTCACCGCGCCATGGCGCAGCAGAGCCGGGCGGTCCCCGCAGAGATCAATCACGGTAGACTCAAGTCCGACTGCGCAGGCACCACCATCCAGAATGAGGTCGACATTGGTGCCAAGTGATTGCGCCACATGGCTGGCCAATGTGGGGCTGACTTCACCCGCTGTGTTCGCGCTGGGGGCCGCAATCGGCCCGCCAAAGCAGGTCAGCAGGTTCCGGGCGAGCGGATGGGCCGGCGCGCGCAGGGCGACGGTGTCGAGCCCGGCGCTGACCAGCAGGGACAGCCCGCTGTCGGCGCGCCGCGGCACAACGAAACTCAGCGGGCCGGGCCAGAACGCGGCGGCCAGTTGCTGCGCGCGGGCATCCATCTCCCCGTATTGGGCGGCGCTGGGCAGGTCGAGGACATGCACGATAAGCGGATTGAAACTCGGCCTGTTTTTGGCTTCAAAAATGCGCGCCACAGCGCGGTCGTCACGCGCATCGGCCCCAAGTCCGTAGACGGTCTCGGTCGGGAAGGCGACCAGCCCGCCTGATTTCAGACGTGTTGCGGCGGCGGACAGGTTTTCGTCATTTGCAGGCAGTATGTTGGCGGCTTCCGTCATGCGGCCTGTATGCCGTACCTCGCTTGGCGGGTCTACCGCCGCCCGAAGGCGACGAATCCCGGGTTCAGGAATTTTGGCTTCTTGCCGTAATTGAAGGTGCTGCCATCCATCATGGTCAGACCGCCGCCTGCGGCCAGCACAATCGCGTGGCCGGCGCCGGTGTCCCATTCGCAGGTGGGACCAAAGCGGGGATAGATATCTGCCACGCCTTCGGCCAGGCGCCCGAATTTGAGGGCGCTGCCCTGGGGCATCCGGTTGCGGACGGTTTCGTCCCTCAGATAATCCTCAAGCTTCTCGTTGATCGAGTGGGACCGGCTGACAAGCACATCCATGCCATCGGCCGGGATTTCGCGGCAGGCAATCGGACGTTCGGGTTTGTCGCCCTCGATCAGGGTGGCGCCACCGTTCAGGGTTCCCGCATACATCAGGTTCCGGGCTGGGGCATAGAGCACACCAAAGATCGGCACGTTGTCTTCGACCAGTCCGATATTGACGGTGAACTCGTCGTTGCGCTTGAGGAATTCCCGTGTGCCGTCGAGGGGGTCCACCAGCCAGAAACGGTTGCTGACTTCGACCGGGCTTTCGCCGGCGGAATGCTCTTCTTCGGAAACAACAGGGATGTCGGGTGTGAGCGCACGCAGCCCGGGCAGGATGACGGCTTCGGCTGCCGTATCTGCCAGGGTGACGGGGGACCCGTCTTCTTTAC
>JBDNBC010000262.1:0-4251 GCA_039768115.1 Oceanococcaceae bacterium | reverse complement strand
CCTCCGACGTCCAGGTCCAGCTCTCGCTCGCGCCGGCCTTGCGTGAGGTCACGCTGACCTTGTCGGCGACGATGAAGGAGGAATAAAAGCCCACGCCGAACTGGCCGATCAGGTTGGAATCCTTGGCGGCATCGCCGGACAGTGTTTCCAGATACTTCTTCGTGCCGCTGCGAGCGATAGTGCCGAGGTTTTCGATCAGCTCGTCATGGCTCATGCCGATGCCGTTATCGCGGATGACCAGCTCGCGGGCCTCCTTGCGCACGTCGATCTCGACCTTGAGCTCGGCGTCGCCTTCGAGCAGCTCGGGCTGGGTCGTGGACTCGAAGCGCAGCTTGTCGGCCGCATCCGAGGCGTTACTGATCAGCTCGCGCAGGAAGATTTCCTTGTTCGAATACAAGGAGTGGATCATCAAATGCAGCAGCTGCTGCACTTCGGCCTGGAAGACGTGTTTTTCGGCGGTGGCGGGCGTATCACTCATCGTGCAATCGATCATTGTTCCAAGGAAGATCGAAAGGTCGGGTCAAACGCCGAAAATTCAAGACGCCAGAAACGACAGCGCCCGCACGAAGCGGGCGCTGATTCAGTCAAGTGTCCGCGGCGACCACGCGCCGCGAAAAGACCCTTACTTGGCCTTGTGACCCAGCTTTTCCTTGATGCGTGCCGACTTGCCGCGGCGATCGCGCAGGAAGTACAGCTTGGCGCGACGTACCTTGCCGCGACGCTTCACTTCAATCGAATCCACCAGCGGGCTGTAGGTCTGAAAGGTCCGCTCCACGCCTTCGCCATGCGAAATCTTGCGCACGGTGAACGCCGAATTCAGCCCGCGGTTCCGCTTACCGATGACCACGCCTTCGTAGGCCTGCAGACGCTCGCGGTCGCCTTCCTTGACCTTCACCTGAACCACAACCGTATCTCCAGGGCCGAAGTCCGGGATGGTTTTCTGCATTTGTTCGGCTTCGATGGCTTGAACCAGAGCGTGCATTGTCAATTCTCAGTGTCGAGGTAATCACGCAACAGCGCGCGATCATCAGCGGATAACGGGATGTCGTCGAGGAGATCCGGCCGGCGAAGAAAAGTCCTTCCCAGCGCCTGCTGGCGACGCCAGCGGGTAATTTTTGCGTGATCGCCCGACGTCAACACGGCAGGAACAGGCTGCTCCCGCCAGTCGGCAGGCCGCGTATATTGCGGGAATTCCAGCAGCCCGTCAACAAAGCTTTCGGACATTAACGCATCTTCGGCGCCCAGCACACCCGGGATCAGCCTGGCGCAGCAATCGACGATGCACAAGGCAGGCAATTCCCCCCCGGAGAGGACGAAATCCCCGAGCGAATACTCCTCATCGACGAGCGTGTCGGTCACGCGCTCATCCATACCCTCGTAGCGTCCACAGAGCACGATCGCACCACCACGCTGCGCCAAGTGCTCCGCTGCGACCTGATCAAAGCGCCGGCCATGCGGCGTCAGCGTGATGACCGGGCGTGACAAATGATGCGGAGCCTCCTGACGAACAAACTCCACCGCTCGTGCCAGCGGCTCGGCCTGCAATAACATGCCAGCACCGCCACCGTACGGCAGGTCATCAGGGCGACGCGACGAGCCCGCAAAATCGCGGAGATTATGGCCACGCAACACCAGTTTGTTACGGCGGCAGGCCTCACCCGTCACGCCGAGGCGGCCAAAGTCCGCAACAACACCGGGAAAGACACTGATCAGGTCAAATCGCACGGCTTTACCTAGAAACGACAGCGGTCGTTCATCTCACTCGGCCAGGGCATCGTCACGCGTCCAGACCAGGTGCACTTCGCCGCGGTCCGTATCGGTTCGGCTCACGATGGCATCGCGTACGAACGGCACCAACAGCCGCGATGCTCCGCCCTCGACGCCAACATCAAGCACCGGCTGAACGCCGTTATCCAGCAGGTTCTCAATCCGCCCCAGCCGGTGGCCGTCTGCGGAAACAATCGTCATGCCGAGCAAATCCGCGAGGTACACCTCGCCCGGTTTCGGTGGCGGCAGGAGGTTGCGCTCAACCCGAACGTCGGCATTGGTCAGCGCCAGAGCTCTATCCCGATCCGTGACAATGCCGCCATCAGGTGTGCCGAGCTGAACAACCAAACCCGGCCCATGCCAACGCCCATTCAGGGGCACTAACGACACAACCCCGGAGCGTGTTTCCACAGTCCAGGGTTGATATGTCAGCACGTTTTCGGCCGGGTCGGTAAAGGATTCGACTCGAACCCACCCCTGTACGCCGAACGCACCGCGAATGCGGCCGACGACCAGCGACGAAGAACGGGGTTCACTCATCCGCAGCCCCGCCGGGGCGACAGGATCTACTGCGCCGGTGCGTCCGTCGTTGCCGACGAGGCCGCACCTTCACGACGCAAGCCGCGAACCAGCGACGCCACTCGGTCCGTCATGATCGCGCCGTTGGCGACCCAGTGATCGACCCGATCCAGATCGAGACGCAATGGCTCATCTTTGCCACGCGCTACGGGGTTATAGAACCCCAGACGTTCGATCGAACGACCGTCGCGCCGTGAGCGCACGTCCGCTGCAACGATGTGATAGAAGGGCTTTTTCTTGGCACCACCACGTGCCAGACGAATCTTGACCATGAAACTCTGTTGATCCTGTTCTGGTGGGGCATACCCCGAGTAGCCGCCTAGTATGCCTTGCTCTGGCCCGTGAGATCAAGATGTTGGCGAGCCGTACGTAGCCAGCGCTTGCGTAAGCGCCCCGCGCACCCGGTCCCGCAGGTCATCAGGCCCCATCACCACGACATCCGCGCCAAACCGCAGGATGTCGCGGGTCAGCTCGGTGGCATTGTTATAGGGCACTCTCAGGCGGTAACCGCCATTGGGCAATAGCTCGCCCTGCTGGTCGCGGTGCCAGCGTTCGCTCTGCACCCAGCGGGCGGCGGTGGGGCTGAATTCGAGCTCGGCAACGGCGATGGGCGCGCCGGAAAATATGCCGTAGCTGCTGGCGAGGTCGGCATCGAGCTGGGTCTCACTGATGTCGCGGGCTTTGTCGTTGAGGACGCGGGCCTGGCTGATGCGGTCGACGGAGAAGGTGCGCAGGCCGTTGCGGGTGTGGCACCAGGCGTCGAGGTACCAGGCATCGCGGTAGTGCACCAGCCGTTGGGGAGAAACGGTGCGTTCGCTGTGCTGGTCGCGGATGCGGTCGTGGTAGTGCATGTGCAGTTGCCGACGGCGGGCGACGCTTTCGGCGACCACATGAAACCAGTCGCCCTGGGGGCGGGCGTTCATTGACAATATGCGCACGCGCTTGATGAGCTCTCCGGCGCCGGTGTATTTGCCGGCGAGGATGGTTTCGAGTTTTTGCCGGAAGGGGCGCAGCATTTCGCTGACCATCCCCTGCCCGCTTTCGTTGAGGAATTTGATGGCGGCGAGCATGGCGACGAGCTCGCGGCTGGTGAGCCACAGGCCGGGCAGCTCCCAGGCATCCTGCCCTTCGGCGTACAGGTAACCGCCGCGCTCGCGGTCGAAGACCAGCGGGGCGTTGAGCTGGTCGCGCAGCATCTCGATGCCGCGTTTGGCGGTGGCCTTGCTGCACTCCATGCGCGCCATGATGTCGTCCATGCTCAGCGGCGTGCGGCGGCCGGAAAACAGGCGGTGCAGCTCGTAGATGCGGTCGAATTTATCCATGGCTTGAAGTGTAGTGGGCGACGATGTGAGCGGGCGCAAACAGTCGTTGGCTAGTCTGTCGGATAATCGACGACATGAACACTGTCCTGGTCACCGGCGGCGCCGGCTACATCGGCAGCCATACCGTGGTGTGCTTGCTGAGGGCCGGCTACCAGGTCGTGGCGGTCGACAACCTGTGCAACAGCAATGCGCGGGTGTTCTCGCATATTGCGGAAGTGGCCGGAGTGGCCGGCATCGCAGATGATTCCGCGGCTCCAGGAACGCATGACAACCACGCCACGACGAATCATGGCCGCGGCACAACCCCGCTGACGTTCCATCGGGGCGATGTGCGTGACCGCCCTTTTCTGGACAGCCTCTTCACCCGGCACGCCATCGACGCGGTCATTCACTTCGCCGGGCTGAAGGCGGTGGGCGAAAGCGTGCAGCAGCCGCTGAAGTACTACAGCACCAATGTGCACGGCACGCTGCAATTGCTGGAGGCCATGGACGCCGCCCAGGTGCGGCAACTGGTGTTCAGCTCGTCAGCCACGGTGTACGGGCCGGATGCGCCGGTGCCCTATGTCGAAACCCTGCCGCTGGG
>JBDNBC010000261.1:0-2695 GCA_039768115.1 Oceanococcaceae bacterium | reverse complement strand
GGTACCCGTTCAAGGTTGTCTTTCAGTCGCGAACATCGCTGGCCAATGAAGTCGAAGCCGTGCTCCGCGCCAAGGTGGGGAGTGAGCGCGACTGGGATCTGCGGCTGACACCGAGCCGCACCGGCAAATATGTCTCGCTCACCGTAAGCCTCGAAGTGCAGCATGCGGACGAGGTGGAGGAATTGCATCGGGCCCTGGGCGCCGTGCCCGGCGTCATGGTATGCCTCTGACCGATTCGCCCGACGCGGCTCCGCATCGGAGCCCGGCGCGCATCCGGCATCTCGGGCGGCAAGCCTACGCGCCGATCTACGAGCAGATGCGCGCGTTCACGGCGGCTCGCGACGCAGCGACACCCGACGAAATTTGGGTCGTCGAGCACGATCCGGTCTTCACGCTCGGGCAGGCGGCCAGTACCGACCATGTGCTCAATCCCGGAGACATCCCCTGTGTGCCAACTGACCGTGGAGGACAGGTGACCTACCACGGCCCCGGCCAGGTAGTCATCTACCCGCTGCTGGATTTGCGCCGCCGGGGCATCGGTCCACGCGGCCTGGTCCGGGGCATTGAGCAGGTATTGATCGACTACCTCGGTAGCCTCAACATTCGGGCGGAGCGGCGGGCCGGAGCTCCCGGCGTATTCGTCGGCCTGCGCAAAATCGCCTCGATTGGCCTGCGCATCCGCAAGGCGGGGTGCTATCACGGCCTCGCCCTGAATCTCGACATGGACCTCGCACCGTTCACCCGCATCAACCCCTGCGGGTATGCCGGCCTGGAAATGACGCAGGTGGCACACTTTCAGCAGCCGCCCGATGTACGGTCCGCCGGGGATGCACTGGCATGCCGGCTCGATACGATGCTCGTTGCCGGCACGGTGGCCCAACTGCTGGCTGACGTCGCGGCGGACCCCGGTGGCGAGGGGGAATCTCCGGCGGCAACGACGGTCGCATCCGCAGCGTCGTAAAATGATCCCCTTGTGCATTTCAGGAAAGTCTTCATGTCCTTGCGTCTGACCGTCACGATGGCCTTTGCGCTGCTGGTGCCCATCAGTGGCATGGCGCTGGCCGAGACCGCTGCACCGACCGACGCACCGGCCCAGAGTGCCGAGCCCCCCGCCAAACTCGGCCCGCTCGAGCTGACCAAGACTTCCGCCGCGAAAGTTCTGGCGGACATTCGCGAGAACCGGGCACGCTACGAATCAGATTCGGAAGCGCTGTATGCGATGGTCAACGAGCGCATCCTGGAGCTGTTCGATTTCCGCACGATGTCGCTACTGGTGCTGGGGCCCAACTGGAAAAGCGCCTCCGACGAGCAGAAATCCCGCTTTGTCGATGGCTTTCGTAATCTGCTTGTACGTACCTACTCCAAGGCACTGTTGCAGGCCGGTGACGCCGAAATTGACTGGGAACCACTGGATCTTGCCGAGGGCGACACACGCACCATGGTGAGCGGATCGGTCGCCACCAATAGCGGCCCCGTAACGATTCACTGGCGCCTGCGCGAGCGGCCGGAGGGCTGGCGGGTCTACGATGTGGTCGTCGATGGCATCAGCCTGGTGACCAATTACCGCGGCAGTTACTCCTCGGAGATTCGCAAGATCGGTCTCGACGGACTGATTGAGAAACTCGAGCAGCGCGCAGGCTGAGCATGAAAAGCCGGCACAATCAGGGGCGGACCCTCGGCCTGCTCGTCGCGGCAGTGGTGGTCCTGTCGGGGTGCGCCCACACGGCAACGCATGAACCACAGGATCCTCTAGAGCCGGTCAACCGGGCGATCTTCGCGTTCAACGATACGGCCGATCGCTATGTCCTGCGCCCGGTGGCCAAGGGGTACTCCAGCGTGACCCCTGATTTCGTGCAGAGCGGCGTACGCAACTTCATCGGCAATTTGTTCTACCCCGTCACGATCATCAATCAGTTCGCCCAGGGCGAGCTGCAGGCTGGTACCCGAGATGTGGGCCGCTTCCTGATCAACAGCACGGTCGGACTCCTGGGTCTGGTCGATGTGGCGAAGCACTGGGGTCTGGCGGAAAACGACGAGGACTTCGGCCAGACCCTGGGAACCTGGGGTGTCGGCGAGGGCTGGTATCTGATGCTGCCCTTCCTTGGCCCATCGACCAACCGGGATCTGGTCGGTCGCCTGGTCGATGGCCCCCTGTCTCCGGCTTACTACATTGAAGAGCCGGAACCCATTCTCGCGGTGACCGTGCTGGATGTCGTCCAGACCCGCGCCGACCTGCTTGGTGCCGATGCCCTGCTCAATGAGCAGGATGATCGCTATGCCTTTTTGCGCAGCGCCTACCTGCAGCGGCGCAAGAGTGCCGTACGCAATGGGGCCCCGGACCCGGACGACGATTTCGACATGGATGCGCTGCTCGACGACATCGACTTCGACGACCTGGAATAACGCGGCCTACGGGTCGCCCGCCGTAGTCGCTGCCCGCGGCAGCAACACCCAGAACTCGGCCCCGCCCTCCGGCGGTGTGCACAGGCCCAGTTCACCGTGCTCGTCACGGGCCAAGCGCTTGCAGATGGCGAGCCCGAGGCCAGAGCCGCCGGAGGCCTGATGGCCGCGGCCCTGGCGAAACGGTTCAAAAATCTTCTCGTGCCACTGCGCCGGAATTCCGGGGCCGTTGTCGCGCACGGCCATGCGCACCCAGTCATTATCGACCGGCGTGGCGGACACCTCGACCCGGACT
>JBDNBC010000260.1:0-12541 GCA_039768115.1 Oceanococcaceae bacterium | reverse complement strand
TGAACCAGAGCTATTCGATCCTCGATGCGGTTAATGACACCTATCGCTGCGATGCCAGCCTGATCGACAGCGCCTTTGCCCGTCACGGCAACGAGGGCCTGTATCTGCTCGCCGTGCCGGAGGACCAGGTTGGCCCGCCAGCGCTGGGCGAAGTCGAACTGGGCGCCCTGTTGCCGGTGCTACGTGAGCATTTTCGCCACATCGTGGTGATTGCCGGTGCGCACTGGCCGGTCATGGCGACGCGCTATCTGCTTGAGGCCGCAACGCATACGGCCTTTGTGACCGATGGCGGCATCGTCAACAGCCGGGCGACGCGCGCTTTTCTGCAGGTGCTGCGCCAGGAAGATCTGTCTCTGGGGCAGATGGGCCTGATCTGCGATTCCGCCCGGGGCGTGCAGGCCCTGGACGCGGCCAACCTGTCGCGGTTGCTCGAACTGCCACTGTGGGCGGATTTACGCGGCAGTCCGCAGGCGCGGGCCAAGGCGGTCAACCGCGGCGAGCCGTTGTTCCAGGTGGCCGCGCGCGATGCCAGTGCGCGCACCCTGCTGGAGCTGGCCGCACAGTTGCACAGCGGTAGGCGGCCGGAAAATACGGTGCCCTCCACCCGCTTCTGGGACCGCCTAACCGGCGCCTGAATCGGTGGCAGAGATCATCACCACGACGGGACGCGGGCCAACCACGGGCCCGTCTTCGCGCCAGTATCTCGAGCACAAGGCGCGCCTGCATCGGGCCTTGATCGCCCGCCTCGAAGCCGATGGTCTCAGTATCGATGACTGGACCGAGTCGCGCTTGCGGCAGTGGATCAGCAGCGAAATCCAGGGCGCGGTAGCGCGTGAGCGGCTGGCCGTGAACTCTTCAGAGATTCGTCAGCTGGCCGAGGACGTCTATCACGAGCTGGTCGGGTTCGGGCCGCTGCAAAGCCTGATCGACGACCCCGGCGTGGACGATGTTGTCGTGAATGGTCCCCACCGGGTCTTTGTCGAGCGCGACGGCAAACTTGAAGAAGCCAATGCCCGTTTCGCTAATGATGACCACGTGCTGCGCATCATCCGGCGAATTCTGGCGCCGATTGGTCGTCGCATCGACGAAAGCACGCCGATGGTCGATGCCCGGCTACCGGATGGCAGTCGGGTCAACGCCGTGATTCCACCGATCGCTCTTGACGGCCCGAGCATTTCCATCCGCAAGTTCCGCGCGCAACCGCTGAAAGTGGATGATCTGGTGCGCTACGGCTCGCTCAGTCGCGAGCTGGCCACCTTCCTGCAGGAGGCCGTCGCCAAACGCACGAGCATGATCGTGGTCGGCGGTACGGGTACCGGAAAAACCACGATCCTCAACATGCTGTCGCGCTGGATCAGCACCCGTGAGCGCGTCATCACCATCGAAGACGCGGCTGAGCTGCGCCTCGAGCATCCCCACGTGGTGCGGCTGGAAACCCGGCCGCCCAACCTCGAGGGGGACGGCGAGATCACCGCGCGGGACCTGGTGCGCAATGCCCTGCGCATGCGCCCGGATCGCATCGTGCTCGGCGAGGTGCGTTCGGACGAAGTGCTCGACATGCTGCAGGCCATGAACACCGGTCACGAGGGCTCGATGACCACCCTGCATGCCAACTCCACGCGCGATGCCATTCACCGGATCGAGCTGCTGGCCGGGTTTGCCGGCTATCAGGGCGATACGCGCAATCTGCATCGGCAAATCGCCAGTGCTGTGCAGATGCTGGTCCAGTTGCAGCGCCTGCCCAGCGGCGCGCGCCGGGTGGCCGGGGTCAGCGCCATCCGGCTGGAAAATGACACGCTGCACCTGGATGAAGTGTTTCGCTTCAACACCGAGCGCGGATGTCATGAGGACTTGCGCGCATGATCATTCTGACGCTCGCCACGCTGGCCTTTCTGCTGCTCGCCGTGGCCCTGCTGCTGCTCTGGCGCACGCATCAGGCCGAGCGCGATCAGGCGTTCTTTCTGCAGCATCGGCTGGGCGAGGCCGGCACACTGGACGGGGCCGCAGCGCGGCCGCAGAAGGATGCACTAACCCAGGTCATCGAAGGTTTCGTGCTGCGTGCGGGGGTGGACCTCGAGCACCTTCCGGGCTGGTTCGGCCCGGCGTCGCTGGTGAGCGTTGGGGCCATGGTCGTGCTCGGCGTGCTGTTCGGGCTGACCTTTGCACTGATCGGGCTGGTGGTCTACATGGTGGCGGTGATTCTCTGGGCCCTGGCGCGGGAGATGCAGCGGCAGAACAAGATGCGTGAGCAGTTACCCAATTTCCTCGAGCACATGATGCGCATCCTCAATGCCGGTAACTCGCTGGAAGAGGCCTTGTCCGGGGCGACCGATGAATGCCCCGAACCCCTGGCGGACGTGTTTCGTCGGGTCAGCCGGCAGGTCAGGCTGGGGGCGCCCATCGAAGAAACGCTGACGGAGGTGGCGCTGCTGTCGGGGATGCGCGAGTTGCAGGTGATGGCGCTCGCGACTCAGATTAACCGTCGATTCGGCGGCAGCCTCAAGCGGATATTCAAGAGCCTGGTCGCAGCGATTCATCAGCAGGACGCGGCCCGCCGCGAGATGCGTGCCTTAACCGCAGAAACCCGGTTTTCCGCTGTGGTACTGGCCATCGTCCCCATCGGGATGATGCTGTACATCCTGTCGCAGAACCCCGACTACTACACCCAGATGTGGAACGACGGTGGTGGACGCTCGCTGTTGCTGGCCGCCGTGGGCTTGCAGTTGCTCGGCGTGGTCATCATCTGGCGCATGGTCAACCGCGCTGGGAGGGAAGCCGGATGATCGGGCTGATGGCCGCAGCGGCGGTGGTGATGCTAATCGTCGCAGTCGTGCTGATTGCGCTGCTGATGGGACGGCAGGTCGAGGTCGAGAACCTGCAGCAACGCTTTCGCTCGGCCCAGGGGGGGCAGGTGCAGCGGGCCGGGCAGGGGGCCCTGCTCGGGCGGATTGCCCAGCATGGCCGTCAGATTGATGCGCTGTTCGACGAAAAGGGTGAGAGCGAGCGGCTGCTGCAACAAGCGGGGCTGCGCACCCCGGCCGAGCGCATGCCGTACTTCGCCATCCAGGTGGTGCTGCCCATGGTCGCTCTGGTGCTGGCGGTGACGCAGTACCTGCTTGGCGGCCTCGGCGCGGAGGGTGAAAGCAGCAAAGCGTTGATCTATGGCGTACTGCTGGTTGTGGTCAGCCTGCTGGCGCCGCGCTGGTGGCTGCGCAGCAAAGCGAAAACCCGGCAAGCGCAGTTGCGTGCCGAAGTCCCCATGCTGATACACATTCTGGCGCTGCTGTTTGATGCGGGTTTGTCACTGCGTCAGGCTCTCGCGACGCTGACCCACGAAGGCGATCTGGTGCTTCCACAGAGTGCGCGTGAGCTGGGGGTTATCCTGCGCCAGCTCGAAACCGGCGCTGAGGTATCGGATGTGGTCCGGGCCACATCTCAGGCGCTCGAAGTCACCGAGCTGTCGAGCGTACTGGCCGTGTTGCAGCAGGTCGATCGCTACGGCGGCGAGCTGCGCGCACCATTGATGGACGCCCTGGAGCTGGTCGAGAAACGCCGCGAGCTGACCTTGCGTGAAAAGGTCAGTGCCATGGCCGGCAAGATGACCGTGGTGATGGTGTTGTTCTTTTTCCCGGCCCTACTCATCTTCGTCGCCGGCCCGGCGTTCATGGCGATTATGTCCGCTCTGGGAGGTGCCTGATGCGGGCGCATCCGCGGGTATTGCCGGCCCTGGCCATCGCCCTGCTCGCCGGTAGCCTGCTGGCCGGCTGTGTCGCGTCGCCGGCATCGGTGGAGGAGCTGGCGCGCCCTGAGCAGCAGCGCGTGCTGCACGGCGAGCTGGTCCGCGAGATGCTGGCACAGGATCGTAATCATGCGGCTCTTGCTCATCTGCAGGAGCTGGAGCGGCAGCGTGGTCGGCTCGATGATGATCAGCGCTTGCTGCGCGCCGAAGCCTTCTACCGTTTGCGCGAATACGGCTCGGCGGAAAAGGATTATCAGGTGCTGACGCGCTCATCGCTGGCCGGTCAGGCCTGGCACGGTCTGGGGCGGCTGCACACGCCATCCGACCTGCGCGCGGCGCTGCAGGCTTTCAACGAAGCGGTGGCGGCGCGACCCACGGACCCGGCCGTGCGCAATGACCTCGGCTACGCATTACTGCTCGCGGGTCGGGTGGAGGATGCCTGCCGCCAGCTCTATACCGCGCATGAGCTGGCCCCGCAGCAACAGCGCGTCGTCGGCAATTTGCTGTTGTGCGAGGCGCTGCGTAATGATTTGGCCGCGCGGGAGCGTTTGTTTCAGGTTCACGGCTTTACTTCTGCAGAGCGCGAACGGCATCAGCGCGATGTGGTCCAATTACAGTGGGAAATCCAGCGTCGCCGCCACGAACTGCTGCCCCCGCCTTCGGAGAATCCCTCATGACACGCTTTTGTTCACACTGCTCGCTACTGGCATTTCTTCTGGCCGCCGCTGGCCCGGTACTGGCCAACGAGCCGCCAGATCTCGGCAAGGATCACCGTAACTGGATGGAACTGCAGAAGGCCCAAAAGCCCGGTGTCAACGAGCGCATCAGTGGTGAGCAGGCCGACGTGATCTGGAAGCGCTACGTCAACAGTTTCGGCCGGGAGATTCCCGACCAGCTGCGCGACGATTCGGCCGTGAGCAGTGGCGGGCGCTAGACACATTCGTAGCGACCGTTCGCCGCGGCACGCGTATGGTATGCGTGCCGCCTGGCGGGCTCAGCAGGGCGTGGCAGCCTTGTTCATGGCCATCAGCCTGGTCGGGCTGCTGTCTGCCATCGGTTTCGCGCTTGATCTCGGGCAGATCTATATGGCCCGTACTGAACTGCGCAAGCTGACCGAAACCAGTGCGCTGAGTGCGGCCACGACCGCGGCCGGCTGCATCAGCCCCACGCAGGATCGGGCCGAGGTCGCCAGTCGAGCCATTCAGACGGTGCTTGGTGAGCGACGTGATGTGCAGTCGTCCTTCGTTTTTGGCGAAGAGCTGATTGGCCCGGGCGGTCGCCGCGTGCTCGGGCCGCTGCGCGAAGACGCCGAATTCGCCAATGCCGTGTCGGTCACGCTGACACGGCCTCTGCCCAACCGCATCATGCCCCTGCTGCCACGGCCGGCAGATGCCACGATGCGCGTCACGGCGCAGGCGGTACGTTCGCCCATCGTGCAATTTACGGTCGGGTCAGTTCTCGCCAGCATCGATCCGGGCGATTCGGCCTTGCTGGGGCCGTTGTTGCAGGGGTTGCTCGGTGCGACCAACCCTATCGTGATCAGTGCCGCGCAGCTGGCGGATGCCGTTGAGGGGCAGGTGCCGCTGCTGGGTCTGGTCGAGGAGGCGGGCGTGGGCACGCTGCAGCAGTTGCTGGTCCAGCAGACCACGCTGGTCGGGTTTCTGGATTTGATCGCCGGGACGCTGCTCGATGTCGGTTCGGCCACGGCGACTTCTGCAGCCGGCGTCATCCAGACATTGGCGGCCAATGCGCCGGCAACCCAGCCCGTCGCCGTCAGTCAATTGCTCGGACTATCCGCCAATGTGCCCAACGCCGTTGTGGATACCTCCATCAGCGCTTTCGAACTGGCCAACACGGTGCTGCTTAACAGCCTGGTGCCCGACCAGCTTCTCGGCATACCCCTCGGCATTGAAGTCGCCGGGGGTGCGGTGGCCATTGATGTGTTTCTGGGGGTCGGGGACAACTCGGCAGCTACCGGGGCCGGCCCGGTGCTGCGGGATGCGGACGAAAACTTTCTCACCCGGGCCGCGTCGAAGGAGCTGGACATACAACTGGATCTGTCCGTCAGTCTTCCGGGTTTGAGTAACGTCGCGGACCTCAAGCTGGTGGTCGATGCCGCCGAGGTGGATGCCGAACTGGTGGATCTGACCTGCCCCAGCCCGTTCCCCAACAACATCCCCACCGTGACCTTGCGGCCGACTACCGATGTCGCCACGTTGAGCATCAACGGCGGCGTGCCGCAGCCGTTGCTGCGGTTGAGCGGGGCCGACGTTCTGTCGCTGCTCGGGGTTAATTGTTCCGGTGGACTGCTCGGTCTGGGCGGCGCCCTGTGTGGTGCGCTGAGCCAGGACCTGCTGGAAGTCCGGTTGGCGGCGGGCCCGGTGCCGATCAGCCAGGACTGTGGCCCCAGTACGCTGAGCTATCGTGGCCCGTTTGCATCCGCCGAGGCGCCGGATCTGCCGCCGGTCGTGCAGCCGTATCCGGATCAGTCCTGCCTGGTCGGCGGGGTGAGCGCGGGGTTAGCGGAGCTGCTGTCGCCCGGCAATCTCGACCTGAGCGTGCATCTGCTGGGCGGGCAAACGCTGGCGCTCAACGACCTGCAGCTTGTGCGCGGTACCGTCGAGGGCCTGCTCCGTAACGCCCTGTTGCCGTTGGGTACCGAGATCGATACGGCCATCGTCCAGCCGCTGCTGGGTCTGCTCGGCACCCGGGTCGCCGGAGCCGATATCGCGGTCAACAGCTTCCGCGTCGGGCAGGCCGAGCTGTTTGCGATTGACCCCGACTGAACGGCTTTCACCCCACACGGGGCATACTCCGTCCCGTGTTGTTTCGTACGTGTAATCGACGATGCTGATCGTCAGACTGGCGCTGCTGCTTTCCCTGTTGCTGCCGCTATGGTTGCTGCATGCCGCCGGCGTCAGCTATGCCAGCCGCGAACAGTTTGACCGCATGGCCGTCGAGGCCGACCTGCTGGCGCTCGAGCCGTCGCAGGTGACCGCAGCGGTGCTGGCCCGGGTGGCCCGAACGCATCGCCTGTGGGCCGTGGAGGTGCGCGACCGCGCCGGGGCTCCGCTGAGCGTCTGGGAGGACATGCCATTCGCGCGCAGCGGCCTGCTGGGCGGTCCCTCGGAGCTGCGGCAGCCGGATACCGGCGCCCTGATTCGCTGGTGGGTGACGCCCGCACGGGCCACCAGCTTCGTGCTTGGCCTGCTCGCGCTGTCATGGCTGCTGCTCACGGTCGCGGCGCTGCTGCGAACCCACCGCCTTGCGGCGTCGTCCGTGCGGGGATGGGCGCCGTCCTCGTCCGTGGTGGAAGGGCCGGTGCTGCGTCCCCGGCTGCGGGCCCTTCTGGACGCGACGCCAGTGGCGCTGCTCATTGCCGACGCTGCCGGGCGCATACGCCTGGTGAACCGGGCCCTTCAGGAGCAGCTGGGCCTGCCGCAGGCGCAGCTGCGCGGTCGTCAGCTGGAAAATGTGATCTCGTTGCAAGCCGACGATGCGCCATGGCCGCCAGCTAAGGACGCGCCGGCCACCGGACAGGTCTGGCAGTGGCAGCGGCCGGATGGACTGCGCGATGTTCTGCTCGCCACGGTGCGCATCGATGCGCACTATCGCTTGCTGGCCCTGCTCGACATCAGTGCGACGACTCGCCAGCGGCAAAGCCAGGGCCAACGGTTGGGCTTGCTGCAACACATCCTGGATGTGCTGCCAGTGGGGGTCCTGGTCACCGACCCGAGCGGGCGGATTCAGATGGCCAATCGCCACGCCGAGCGACAGTTCGCCTGGGGCCCGGGTGAGCTGGAGGGCGAAGAGCTGAACAAACTCATGCCGGTCCCGTTCCTCAATCAGCCCGACATCCACCTGCACGATTACCGCGGCCAGTCGTCGCCGGATGATGACGCCCTGCCCAAGGTTGTGGGCTGGCGCAAGGATGCAACCACCTTCCCGGTGGGTTTGACGGTGGAAGATCTGGCCGACGATGACAGCGGCTATCTGGTGCTCATCGAAGACCTGACCGAATCGCTGCAAACGGCCGCGGCGCAGTCGCGTCTGGGACGCCTGTTCGAGCAGACTGCGGAAGAGGTGCTCATTCTCGACGCCCGCTCGCTATATGTTCGCGAGGCAAACCGCGGAGCGCAGGAAAACCTCGGCTATACGCTCAATCAGTTGCGGCGCATGACCTTGCTGCATCTGGCGGCAGATCTCGACAGTCTGACGACGGAGGGGCAGGTCGCGCGCCTGCGTGCCGGCGAGCAACGGGAGCTGCGGTTGGCCACCATGTTTACCCGTGCGGACGGCAGTCATTACCCGGTGCGCCTGAGCCTGACCTGCTCACGCGAAGAGGAGCCGCCGGTATTGATGCTGCTGGCCCACGATGTCACGGCTCAGCGGGCCGCCGAAAACCGGCTGGCCTGGATGAGCGGGCACGACACCCTCACCCGTCTGCCCAATCGCAATGCCGCCAACGAAGAGCTGACGCGGTGCGAAGCCGACGCCGTTCGCGGCGAGCTTTGCGTCATCTGCATCGATGGCTTGCGCGAGCTGAATCTGCGCGCAGGCCACGAACAGGGCGACGAGCTGGTGGCAACCATTGCCGAACGTCTGCAGCGGCATTATCCCCAGGCGCGACTACTGGCTCGCTGGAGCGGCGCGACCTTTTTGCTCGTGGTGACCGACACGCCGGCACCGCCCCCACCGTGGGAATCCCTGACCGCCGCGGTCGAGTTGTCGTCGGGAATCGTGGTGCCGCAACTGCGTTGGGGTCAGGCCCCTCTGGTGGGGCGGGCCGAACCCGCGTTGCGGGCCGCTTTGCGCGCTCTTGATAGCCAGCGTATGACGGTCGATGAGACTGCGTCGACGCCTTCCGGCCCGTCCGCGTCGTCCTAGTCCGCCAGATGCACCGCCAGCAGGTCGCAGGAGCTGGCGTGAAGAACGTCGTCTTCGGCGTGATTGAACCAGGCTGACAGGCCGCGACGTTCATGCTTGCCGGCCACGACCAGGTCGATGTCCGCATCGCGGGTGTAGCGCAGGATTTCCTGCAGGAAATCCCCTTGCACCACACGGACGTGTGCGGCATCGACACCCGCGGCAGCGGCGCGTTCGCTCATCTGTGCCCGGGCCTGTTCTTCCATCTCGTCGGCCAGTACCAGGGGCGTGGCCAGCATCGCGTCTTCGGCGCCGCTCACCGGCAGAAACTCCACTACCTGCAGCAGATGCAGTTCGGCGCCGAAGCAATCCCGTGCCGCGCATGCGCGTGCCAGAACGGCCTCGGCGTCGGGCCCATTGCCGAGCAAACACAACAGTCGCTTGTACATGGTCAACGTGCCTCTGCTGTCAGTCTGATGGAGTATAGGCGCTTGCAGAAACGGCTTCGGCCAGAGCCCTCCACTGGGTCAGGGTCAAGACTTCCGCCCGTAAGCCCGCATCGATACCAAGTTGGTCCCACAGGGCAATCGGAACCTGCGCTGCAAGGGCCTTGCGCAGGGTTTTGCGCCGGTTGCTGAAGGCGCAGCGTAGCAAGTCATCCAGGGCGCGGGGCAACACCGGCTGCGGCTGGTGGGGAGTCACACGGATCACTTGCGATTGCACTTTCGGTGGCGGATAGAAGCAGCCCGGCGGCACATCCAGCAGTACCTCCGTACGTGCCCGTAATTGCACCGCGATCGAGAGCCGGCCCCATTGCGCCTCCCCGGGAGCAGCACACATGCGTTGCACGACTTCACGTTGCAGCATCAGGTGCAGGTCGGTCACGGTGGCGGCGCTGTCGAGCAGGTGAAACAGCAGCGGCGTGGAAATGTTGTACGGCAGGTTGCCAACGATGCGCAGCGGTTGCGGCAACAGCGCGCCGAAGTCCAGGGTCAGGGCATCCTGGGCGTGCAGCGTGATGCCGTGGTGCCACCAGGGCATCTGCGGCAGCCGGGCGATAAGGTCACGGTCAATCTCGACCACACTGAGCTGAGCCGGCGACAGCGCCAGATGCTGGGTGATAGCGCCCTGGCCCGGGCCGATTTCGACGATGTGCTCGCCGGCTGTCGGCCGCAGATGGCGCACGATGCCCTCGATAATGCGCCGGTCGTGCAGGAAATTCTGGCCGAAGCGCTTGCGCGGGACATGCGTCATCCCGGTGCAGGGCCGGGCGATGGCGAGGCGGCGATCATCTGCGCGGCAAGCGCTTCGGCGGCGCGCAGGCTGCCGGGGTCGGCGCTGCCCTGTCCCGCGATATCCAGCCCGGTGCCGTGGTCCACCGAGGTGCGGATGAAGGGCAGGCCCAGGGTGACATTGACCGCATCGCCGAAGCCGACGTACTTCAGCGTCGGCAGCCCCTGATCGTGATACATCGCCAGAACGGCATCGACGTTTTCCAGGCGACGTGGCGTGAAGATGGTGTCCGCCGGCCAGGGGCCGCTGACCTGCAACCCGTCGGCCTGCGCCCGGGCAAGGGCCGGGCCGATGACGGTGCGCTCTTCCGTGCCCAGAAGGCCGTCTTCACCGGCATGCGGGTTCAGGCCGCAGACCGCAATGCGCGGCATAGGAATGCCAAACCGTTGGGTCAGGTCTCGCGCCAGGATGTGCAGGCAGCGCAGGATGTCCTCGCTGTTCAGCGCGTCCGGGACGGCACGCAGCGGCAGATGAGTGGTGACCAGGGCGACGCGCAGCGACGGGCAGGCCAGCATCATCACCACCCGGGACACGCCCGCCCGTGCGGCGAGGTATTCGGTATGGCCGCGGAAGTCCGGTTTCACCTGCGCCAGCGCAGACTTCTGGACCGGCCCGGTGACCAGCGCCCCGGGATATTCACCGAGCAGGCCGACGGCGCGGTCCAGCGCGGCCAGCTGCATGCGCGCGTGCTGCGGCTGGCACTGGCCGAATTGCGCCGCTGCGGGCGCCGGTGGCAAGGACTCCACATACAGCACGCCGGCCGGGGTGGGACGGGGCTCACCGTCAAAGAGCTGCAAGTGAACCGGAATATCGAGCGCCGCGGCCTGGGCCTCGATGAGGGCCGGGTCACTGAGCGCCACCCGACAGTACGGATGCGGTTCGCGAATCAGCTTGAGCAGGCATTCAATGCCAATGCCGCCGGGCTCACCCGGCGTATGCAGCAGCAATGCCACGCGGGTCAGATCGATTCGGGTGCGGGCTGATATTCGACATAGGCCTCGGCGCGCAGACGACGGGCCCAGGCTTCGAACTCTTCGCCGACCTTGCGGCGGAAAATGGCCTGGCGCACGGTCGCCCGGCGCATGTCGTCACTGCGGTCACGTTCGCGGCGCTCGAAGACCTCCGCGATATGCCAGCCGAAGCCGGAGCGGAATACCGGGCTCAGCTCACCCGGGTCGAGGCTGTTCAGGGCCTGGGCGAAGGCCGGGTCGAAGCCGGCCATGGCCTGCCAGCCCAGGTCGCCCCCCTGATTGACGGAGCCCGGATCTTCAGAGTGCTCGCGCGCCAGCGTGGCGAAATCCGCCCCGTTGCGGATTTGCTCGCGAATGTCCCGCAGGGCCACTCGCGTTTGTTCGTCGTTTCGCAGCGGGTTGGAGCGCAGCAGAATGTGCCGGGCGCGGACTTCGCTGACCATGGCATCGCGGCCGGCCGCACCCCGTCGCTCAACCACGCGGAACACATTCCACCCCCCCGGCCCGGCGATGGGCTCGGACACTGCGCCCGTATCCAGGCGCGGCGCCACGCTGGAGACAATGCTGGGCAGCTCCGTGCCGCGCCGCCACCCCAGCGACCCGCCTTCGATCGCGGTCGAGGCCGCGGAATTGGCGATGGCCAGCTCGCGGAAGGACGTACCGGCCGCATGTTCCTCGCGAATCTGTGTAGCGCGTTCAAAGGCCGCGGCCCGCTCTTCGGCCGAGGCGTCTTCACCCACGGCGATCAGGATGTGGGAGAGCCGATACTCGGTATTTTCGTCAGCCAGGCCCTGGCGCAGCGCGGCATCCACGTCCCGCTCGCTGACCGCAATGCGGCCTTCCACTTCGCGCGAACGCAATTGATTGAGCAGCAGGTCTTCACGGACCTGTCGCCGCAATTCAAGGTAGCTCAGGCCCTGGTTGCGCAGGGTGCGCGCGAACTCGGCCAGGCTCATGTTGTTGCGTTGCGCCAGATCGTTCATCGCCCGGTCGAGCTGCTCATCGCTGACGCGCAGGCCGGACTGCTCGGCACGCTGCAGTTGCACCCGGGTCAGCACCATGCGATCAAGCAACTGGCGCTCAATTTCTGCCAGCGGCGGCAACGGGTTGCCCTGGGCGGCAAACTGCGCCGCGAGGGTGTCATACGTACTGCGCAGCTCGCTGGCCAGAATGACGTCGTCATTGACCTTGGCGACGATAAAATCGACGGCCGGCGGCGTAGCGTGCGCGCTGCCGAGCATCAGCCCCAGCAGCAAGAATCCGAATTTGCGAACAGTCATATTTCCCACATGCATCAGAAGCTCAGGGCATCCCGATTAAAAATTTGCTCGAAGCCGCGGCCAAACTGGCCCAGCCCCTTGAAAGCCACCTGGGCAAAGACGCCCGTTTCATAGTCACCGGGGGTGCCATTGACGAATTGTCGCACTCCGGCTGTCAGACCCCAACAACAACTCTGATAGGAGACACCGGCCAGAGTTTCCAGGCTGCGGCTTTCATCCAGCGCCCAGACCCAGCGCGCCGCACCCATCCAGCGCCCCCCCAGAGGCCATAGCCCGAGCAGATCCACCTGCTCGAACAGGTCGCGGCGGAAGCGATACGCCAGCTGCAGTCGCCGACCGTCGGCGCCCAGAAACCGGCCGCCAAGGCTGAGCGCATCGAACTGCGCTTGCTC